>NZ_JACAGG010000001.1:87134-131852 GCF_030324375.1 Empedobacter sp. R132-2 | reverse complement strand
TTCGTAATTGGATTGCAAATATAGGGCTGTTTTTGAATAATCCAAATAGTTAAAATGAAAAAAATTAAATAAAATTTAATGTTAGGAGTTAACTCTTTTCATTTCAAAGAAATAATTTTTTAGATTTTAAAAAGAAATATTCGTCTTTTTCTTTTTTTCTTCAATTTTAACGCCTTTAAATAGGTAAATAATCCCAATAAATGAGATCGAAATGGTGATGATAGAGAAAATAAATGCAGCACTTGTAGCTAAAGTTTCATCAAAATTGAATCGATGTGCAGCATACATAAACACTGCTTCTCTTATTCCAAATCCACTAAATGAGATAATCGATAAAATTCCTGATACTAAAAAGATCAATAAATATATACTGAAATTGTCTGGATGAATATTCAATCCTTCCAAAACAAAATACAACATACCAACTTGTATCAATTGTAATACAATCGAATAAATCATCGAGTTGTAAAAAGTTCTTTTATGAATAGGGAAAATGATTCCTAAAATAAATGGAACAGCTACAAAACCAACCAATGAAAAGATTAAAGAACCATATTGTATCCAAGGGTAATCTGTCAAATTTGAGAAAAATATTAGAAAAATGATGATTAACAACATTGCGCAAAGTCCAATAATTTTGTCAAGAAAAACCGCTTGCGAAATTTCTTTTAGACTGATTTTATAGTTTTTATTCAACACATAAACTTTGTATGCATCTCCACCAATTCCACCTGGAACAAAGGTATTGTAAAACATTCCTAAAAAATACAAACGTGCATTTGATTTATATGATAAATCAAGATTGATGTCCCGAAAATAATAGTCTAAACGAAAAACAGACAATGCTTGCGAAAGTACATAAAGGATAACAGCAATAAAAATATACGCCCAATTCGCATTTTTGTAATGACTGAAAATATCAAAAATATGTAGTTTAACAAAGAAGATATAATAGATTAACGCAATACTAATCGTTAATTTAATTCCTGTTATAATATATTTTTTAGTTTTTGGATTCAATTGAAATCTTTTGATAATTAACGCACAAATTTAGAGAATCTTCTAGTAACCATTCAAAAAATTATTTATCTACCAATATTTGTCTGATATTACGTAGTTTTGCGTTTAAATTAATCGAATCATGCAATCAAAAGTTATTGTAATTACAGGTTCTTCTTCGGGGGTAGGATTGACTTTGGCAAATTATTTTCACGATAAAGGACATCAAGTTTATGGTTTATCAAGAACAGCTAAAGGTCAAGAAAAATTTAAACATATTGCGACAGATGTTTCGGATAAAGAAAATGTAAAACGTAGTTTTCAGCAGATTTTTTCGGAAACAAATAACCAAATTGATGTGTTGATTAACAATGCCGGAATTGGAATGTTAGGCGCTGTGGAAGATGCTTCGAAAGCTGATATCGAGAAATTATTGGAGGTTAACGTCTATGGTCCAATTTATACAATGCAAGAAGTTTTGCCTACAATGCGCGCGCAAAAAAACGGTTATATCCTGAATGTTTCGTCGATTGCGAGTAACAATGGTTTGCCTTTTAGAGGATATTATTCGGCTTCGAAGGCGATGATTGATCGTTTGATTGAATCGGCTCGTTTGGAAAATCGTCACACAGGAGTAGAAATTGCTACGTTGAATTTTGGAGATATCAAAACCAATATTGCAGAAGGTCGTGTGAAAACTTTTGTGTCAAAATTTTATCAAAAAAGATATGATGCAATGGTTGCTGATATCGATCACGAAGTGCAAGATGGTACGCCAACAGAAGATTTGATTCCGATTATTGAAAATATTTTGGCTCAGAAGAATTTGAAACCACATTATTATATTGGAAAATCGATGCAGAAATTTTCGGTAATCTTGAAAAATATTTTACCTCAAAAAATGTTCGAAAATATTATTGCAAAATATTCAAAATTAGATTAATAGATGGAAAAGGTTATTTGGCATTATAAATCTTTTGACGATTTAACATCGAAAGAGCTATATAAAATAGTGCAATTGCGTAACGAAGTTTTTGTGATTGAACAAAATTGTATTTACCAAGATTGCGATGATAAGGATTTGGTTTGTGGACATCTTTGGGCAACGATTGGCGATGAGGTTGCAGCGTATTCTCGAATTGTTCCGAAAGGAACTTCATACGAAAACGAACCTTCAATTGGTCGTGTAATTTCGAATCAAAAGTTTCGTCGTTATGGATTAGGGAAACAATTGATGAAAAATTCGGTTCAAATCATTGAAAATCAATTTAAAACGTCTTCAATCCGAATTTCTGCTCAATCTTATTTGAAAGAATTTTATTCTTCGTTTGGCTTCGAGCAAGTTTCGGAAGAATATTTAGAAGACGATATTCCGCATATCGAAATGTTGAGAAAATGAAATTTCTAAAATACTTTTTCATAACGCTATTTTCAGCTTTCATTGCATTAGTTTTGGTTGATGTCTATTATTCGAATCAACTCAAAAAAATGGCTTTGTTTAGCGGAGAAGTGCAAGAATGGAATCAAATAAGAGAAGGAAAAACGAAGGTTGAATTGGCTATTTTTGGTTCTTCTCGAGCATTTATTCAAATTAATCCGAATATTTTAGAACAAGATTTAAAACTGACCACGCATAATTTTGGATTAAACGGAAGTAAATTCAAAATGCAATTGTATCGTTTCAATTTGTATTTGAATCATAATCCAAAACCAAAAATAGTTGTTTGGAATTTAGATACTTTTTCGTTTTCACACATTGATGAAGTTTTTCAGCCAAATCAATATGCGCCATTTATGTTATGGAATTTTAAACTTTATGGTGCATTAAAAGAATATAAAGATACGAAATTGGTTGATTTTATTGTACCGCTTTATCGTTACAGAGATCAAACGTATTGGAAAGATCAAATTGTAAGGGCTAAGAAAGAAAAATTGCATAAAGACGGACTTTTTCGTGATGATGGTTTCAAATCATATAACCGAAAATGGAATGTTGATTGGGAAAAAATGAAAAAGAAAAACTCTGATTTTGACTTCTCAGATTATACTTTATTAGAAGAATTAATTGCGAAATGTGAGCAAGAAAATATTCAGCTTATTTTTACAATTGCACCCGAATTTTACAAAGGTCAAGATTATATGTTGAATCGAGAAGAAGTGATTAATCGTTATCAAACAACATTACAAAAGCATCATCTTCCGTTATTAGATTATTCGACTGATTCGATCAGTTATCAACAAAAATGGTTTTACAATACCACCCATTTAAACGATAAAGGGGCGGATGAGTTTACCAGAATATTAGCAACAGCTTTAAAACCTTATATGCAATAGGTGTACAATATAATTAACGCATTCAAAAAGACACTGTTGGAACAAAGTTCCAGTAGTGGTTTTTTGTATGGGATACCTAAAAGAAGAAAGGAAGGATTCGGAATTTTTAGCGAAAAATCGTATTTTTAAATCCGTAATTTCAACCCCTCTTTAGGCCACTTTATTTTCTTTCACGGCCATTGTTCAGTATCGGTTCTATGACGCTTCTATGCCGCCTTTATGCTACCTCTATGCTGCCTTTGTACCGCCTCAACTTCGCCTCAATCAGGAGGTTTCTCTTGTCTTTCTTCGGTGATGCTCTTGTCTTGCTTTAAGTAAAGTTCTCCTATGAAATGAATGCGCATAAAAAATCCTCATTCCAATGAATGAGGATTGATCGTATAGTACCGTTAAATGGTTTCGATTTGTTTTTTGTTTGGTTTCTGCGTCAAATACACACCTGATAATATCATAGCAAAGCCAAATAAATGCATGAATGTGATTTGTTCTCCAACTAAAAATCCCCAAAAAACAGAAACAATCGGCATCAAATAGGTGACCATTGAGGAGAACATCGAGCCAGTGGCTTGGATTAATTTGTAGAATAAAATCATTGCTAATGCAGTCCCAATTAAGCCTAATATGGCGACATATCCCAAACTTTCTAATTGTTGAGGTGTACCAACAAAGTCAGTGAAAAAACCGGATAAAAATAAGATTACAATAGAAGGTAATAACCAGATTGTAAATAATGCTGATGACAATTGGAATGATGGTACATCGTTTAAATAGCGAGTTAAAATCAAACTATTTAGTCCATACAAAGCAGTTGCTAATACAATTAATAAACAATGTAATAAACTGTTTTCACCTGAAAAACTATCTCCACTAATTAATAGAACAGCTCCTAAAAAACCGATCAACGCACCAATTATTTGATTTTTAGTTCCTTTTATGTTAAAAAACAAAGCGCCAAATAACAAGATAAATAAAGGAACCAACGAATCTAAAATTCCAGCCATCGAGCTTGAAACGTGCGTTTGAGCCATTGGGAATAAAAACATTGGAATAAAATTTCCACAGAAACCAGCCAATGCAACGTATTTTAATTTGTTTTTTGGAATCTTAAATAAACTTGGAATTCCCCAAATGGCTAAAATTCCTCCTGCGATAGATAGACGTAAAGCGCCTACTTGATAGGGTGTGTAAGAAACCAATCCTTGTTTGATTAGTATAAAAGAACTTCCCCAAGTTAAAGCTAAAATACCGAGGATAATCCAATATTTTAATTCGATTTTCATGTGCTAAATTTGCGCAAAGATGCGAAAGTTAGCTGTTTTTACAAACATAATTTATTTACAAAAGCAATCGTTGGTATGATCGTTAACCATTCCGGTCGCTTGCATGTGCGCATAAATTGTTGTTGAACCAAAGAATTTAAAACCTCTTTTTTTCAAATCTTTTGCAATTTTGTCCGAAATTTCTGTGGTTGCAGGAACTTCTTTTATAGAATTCCAGTTATTTATAATCGGTTTGTAATCAACGTATTTCCAGATGAAATTGGAAAAAGAACCAAATTCTTTCTGAATTTCTATAAATAATTTTGCATTATTAATTGCTGCTGAAATTTTTCCTTTATGCCGTATAATTCCTTCATTTTTAACCAATTCATCAATTTTAGTTTTATCAAATTTGGCTACTTTTTCAACATCAAAATTCGCAAAAGCTTCTCTGAAATTTTCTCGTTTTTTAAGAATTGTAAACCAACTTAATCCAGCTTGAAAAGATTCGAGAATCAGAAATTCGAATAAAATTTTATCATCTTTTACAGGTTTTCCCCATTCGTTATCGTGATAATCGATGTAATCTTGGTCTTTATTTACCCAAGCGCAACGTGTTTTTTCCATGGTTTATAAATTTTTATAGGCTTCTTCAATAGAAAAAATTGGTAATTGACATGCATAATTTTCGCAAATATGAATGGATGTTTTATTTTCAATCAATCTATTTTTAGTAATCTCTAATTGTTCTGTTTCTGAAGCAACAAAAATCGCATTCGGTACATAACATTGTTGGATTTGTTTCGAATATTTTTGAGCTTCATTACCAACGATAACAATTTCTTTGAACGGATAACTGAAATTTAAATACAACTGAATCCAATTTGCAAAACCAGTTGGATAATCGTGAATTTTTTCATCAATATTCGTTAACATTTGCTTGGCTTGTTCGATGTATTTTTCTTCATTTAAAATTTTTCCTAATTTGAATAAATTAGTTGCCATGACAGAATTTGAAGAAGAAATAACATTATCATAAATCTCAAATGTTTCATTCACCAAAGGTGTGTCATAATGCGACTTGTAAGCAAACATTTTATTTTTGTGATTGTAAAATTGATTAAATGTTTCCTCTGTTAATGTTTGAGCGGTTTCCAAATATTTTATCTCGGATGTGATTTCAAAAAGCTTAATTAATGCTTCAATCATCAACGCATAATCATCTAAAAATCCTGGAATTGTCGTTTGTTTATCTTTATAATTTCGGAATAATGTTTCGTTTTTCCGTTGATTTTCTAAAATAAAATGAATTGCGTTTTCGGCTAAATCAAGATATTCAGGAATTTCAAAAGTGATAAATGCATCGCACAAACCTTTTATGGTTAGCGCATTCCAAGAAGTTAAAACTTTTTCGTCACGATGAGGTTTTATACGTTGTTCACGAATTTGATTAAGGATTTTTTTCCATTCAGAAACTTTGGTTTGAAGTTCTATTGTTGTAATATTCTGTTTAGATGCAAAATCTTCGTCATCTGTCAACCGCATTAAAATATTATTGCTTTGTTCCCATTCACCAAATTCATCAACATTGTAATATTGCTGAAATAAGTCAAAATCATTTTTCAAAATTGTTTTCAATTCATCCGATTTCCAAACATAATATTTTCCTTCTTCACCTTCAGAATCAGCATCAATAGCAGCATAAAAAACATTTTCTGGCGAAAGCATTTCATCTTTTAGCCAATTGATGGTTTCTTTTACTATATTTTCATATTCTTTTTCGTTGAAAACTCGATAAGCATTTGAGTATAGAGAAAGCAGTTGTCCATTGTCGTAAAGCATTTTTTCGAAATGTGGAACTTTCCAATACGGATCGACTGAATATCGCGAAAAACCTCCTTTCAATTGATCGTAAATTCCTCCAAAAGCCATTCTGTCTAATGTTATTTTGGTTTGAATTAAACAGTTTTCGTTTTTAGTTTGAATTCCATAACGTAAAATAGTCTCCCAAGCATTTGGTAACATAAATTTTGGTGCACGATTAAAACCGCCCCATTCGTCATCAAATTGTTGTCTCCAAAATTCGAATGTTTCGTCGATTTTTTCTTTCGAAAAAAAATGTTCAGATTTCAATTCAATCGTTTCCATTTTGTGTAAACCATCAGCAATAGAGTTGACATATTCCATTGTTTTAGCTTTATTGTGATGATACAAATGATTAATATTTTCTAATAATTCAATCCATTGAACTTTTGGGAAATAAGTTCCGCCATAAAAAGGATGACCATCAGGCAAAGCAAAAACATTCAGCGGCCAACCACCAGATGGATGAATTATTTGCGAAACATTCATGTACAAAGCATCTAAGTCAGGGCGTTCTTCACGGTCGATTTTAATGCATACAAAATACTTGTTCATTAATTTAGCGACTGTTTCGTCTTCAAAAGATTGGTGTTCCATGACGTGACACCAATGACAAGCTGAATAACCAATTGAAATAAGCAGAGGTTTGTTGATTTCTTGTGCATGATTCAAAACTTGGTCGCTCCAACTTTGCCACCAAACAGGATTGTTTTCATGCTGTTTTAAATAAGGGCTTGTTGCATTTTTGAGGTTATTTTGTTGAAAACTCATCCGTAATTATTTAGAAATTTAAAGTTCGTTTATTTTTTGTGGATGAAAAATTATATTTTCGATAAAAATTAAACACATGAACTTTTACGAGTATATTTCTATAGGTGCGTATATGGCTTTGATGATTGGAATTGGAATTTATTCTTACCGAAAGTCGACAAGCAATTCTGAAGAATTTTTGATTGGAGGACGGAAAATGGGAGCTGCTGTTACGGCACTTTCTGCAGGTGCTGCTGATATGAGTGGTTGGTTGCTGATGGGAGTTCCTGGAGCAATGTATTTCACAGGTTTATCGAGTGCATGGATTGCAATAGGTTTAACAATTGGTGCTTTTCTTAATTATGTTTTTGTTGCGCCACGCCTTAGAGTTTATACTGAAGTTGCCAATAATTCGATTACAATTCCTGTCTATTTCGAAAATAGGTTCAAGGATAAAACACGTTTATTACGTATTGTTTCATCTATTTTTATTTTGGTGTTTTTTACTTTGTATACATCTGCTGGAATGGTTTCTGGAGGGAAATTGTTTGAATCTGCTTTTCATATGGATTATATGACAGGAATTTGGATGACAAGTTTTGTTGTTGTTCTGTATACTTTTTTGGGTGGATTTTTGGCTGTTAGTTTAACAGATTTTATTCAAGGAACAATTATGGTGTTGGCTTTGGTTATTGTGCCAATAGTTGCTATTGCTGAAATTGGTGGAGTAGAAGAAACTTTTTCATTAATTAATACGAAAGGTGATAATTATTTAGATCTATTTGAAGGGACAACTACTATTGGGATTTTATCTTTGATGGCTTGGGGTTTAGGTTATTGTGGTCAACCACATATTCTTGTTCGCTTTATGGCAATTGGTAAAGTGTCAGATATTCCGAAAGCAAGAAATATTGGAATAACATGGATGATCTTTACTGTTGGTGGAGCATTATTAGTAGGTTTGGTTGGAATTGCTTATTTGATGAAGTTTGATCAATCAACGATGCAACTTTTTGATGGTTCTAAAACAGATGCAGAAACAGTGTTCATCTATTTTTCGCGTGTATTATTCCATCCATTGATCGGAGGATTCTTATTGTCAGCAATTTTAGCTGCTGTAATGAGCACCATTTCTTCTCAGCTTTTAGTTACATCAAGTTCGTTAACAGAAGATATTTACAAAGCATTTTTAAATAAAAAAGCAACACCAAAACAGTTATTAACAGCAAGTCGTTTATCGGTTTTAATTGTAGCATTAATCGCGGTGTTGTTGTCATTAACACCAAAAGATTCTATTCTAAATTTAGTTGGAAATGCTTGGGCAGGATTTGGATCTGCATTTGGACCAGTAATCGTTTTCTCTCTTTTTTGGAAAAAAACTTCTTGGCAAGGAGCTTTAGCAGGTATGTTAACAGGAGGAATTGTTGTCTTAGCTTGGGTTTATGTAAATCACGATTACAAAGATTGGTATGAAATGATACCTGGGTTTTTATCTTCGGTTATCGCAATTTATGTCGTTTCGTTAATGACTCAAAAACCTAATAAAGAAATTGACAAAGAATTTGATGAAATGAAAGCTGTTTTGAAAGAGAATTAACATGCATCCAAAAGAAATAGAAAATATATTAAAGTTAAATCCTTTTGAGCGCTATCAATATTTATTCGAAAAATTGCTGACGGGGAAATTGCTTATATAATGATTTTTCCTGATGGTAATTATGCTATTTCTATAATTAATGATAAAAAAATATTTCCAATTTGGTCAGCGAAAGTATTTGCTGAATTAACAAAAAATGATGGTTGGGAAAATTGCCAAATATTGAAATTGACTTTAGATGATTTCGAAGAAACTCTTTTCTATTATATTGATGAAAATAATTTATTGATAAATGTTTTTCCTACAGATAAAACTGGTTTTGTCGTTAGTTTAGAAGAATTCGCTAGGGACTTAAAAGATGAATTAGAACAATATCAATGAAATATAAAAAAAATAGGTAGGCATTTGTCTACCTTTTTTATTGCTTAAAATTATGAATTTATTATTCAAAAGTTAAAACTTAAAACTTAAAACTTCAAAAATTGTTGATAAGTTTCACTTGTAGAGAATAAGGTCAAAAGAGAGATTTGTTTGTATATTTGTAAAGTTTGATTAAAAAAATAGTCAAAATTAAATCAATTTATACGAAAGGATGAACGATATTATTCAATTACTGCCAGATCATGTAGCCAATCAAATTGCCGCAGGAGAAGTTGTACAACGACCAGCTTCTGTCATAAAAGAATTGATTGAAAATGCGGTGGATTCTGGCGCGACTTCTATTCAGGTGATTGTAAAAGATGCTGGCAGAAGCTTGATTCAAGTGATTGATAATGGTTCGGGAATGAGTGTGACAGATGTTCGAATGGCTTTTGAACGTCACGCTACTTCAAAAATCAGAAAGACAGAGGATATCTATAATATTCATACAAAAGGTTTTCGTGGAGAGGCTTTGGCATCGATTGCTGCGGTTGCGCAAGTAGAAACGAAAACGCGTCGAGAAGATGATGAGGTTGGTTCGCAATTGGTGATTGAAGGTGGAGAAGTTCGTAACCAAGATCCGGTTGTTTGTCCAGTTGGAACGTCTATTTCGGTAAAAAATCTTTTCTATAATGTACCTGCTCGTCGTAATTTCTTAAAATCAAATCAAGTTGAATTTCGTCATATTCAAGATGAGTTTCAACGTGTTTCGATGGCGCACGAAAACATTAGTTTCTTTTTACATCACAATGATGCAGAGGTTTATCATTTGAAAGCCGGAAATCTGAAACAACGTATTGCTCAAATTTTTGGAAAAAAATTAAGTTCACAAATTATATCCGTTGAAGAAGATACAGAAATTGTAAAAGTAAAAGGTTTTGTTGGAAAACCAGATGCAGCAAAAAAATCGCGTGGCGAGCAATTTTTCTTTGTGAATAATCGCTTTATTCGTAGCGGATATTTGCATAATGCAATCGTAGATGCTTTTGAGAGTTTGTTGCCAACGGGGTATAGTCCTTCTTATTTTTTGTATTTAGAAATTGATCCGTCAAAAATTGATATTAACATTCATCCAACTAAAACAGAAATTAAATTTGAGGATGAAGCATTGATTTTTACTATTCTTAGAGCTGCTGTAAAACACGCTTTGGGACAATTTAATGTAATTCCTTCGTTGGATTTTGAACAAGATCCAAACTGGGCTTTTATTCCGTCTGCGACAGAAGATACAGAAATTAAAATGCCAGAAATTACGGTAGATTCTAGTTTTAATCCTTTCGAGCATCAACAAACAAGAGCGCCGAAACCATCTGATATTCGTGCGAATATGGATTTTTATAAAGATGCTGTTGAGTTAGAAATTGAAAATAATCATGCGCATCAATTATTTGAATCTGAAGATTTTCATGATAGTTTTGAAGTAATTCAATGGATGAATCAATATTTGGTTGTTGAATACCGTGGCGAATTGTTAATCATCGATCAACATCGCGCGCATCAAAAAATATTATTCGAAAAATTTATACATTCAAATAATGGAAGTGCATTGGTACAACAAATGCTTTTCCCGATTGAGTTGGAACTTTCGCCAAATGATCGTCAGAAATTAATCAATGTAGAACATCAATTGTTGAGTTTTGGTTTTGATATATCGTTGGATGAAGAAGCAATACAGATTAATGCAATCCCTGTTGATGTGCAACAAGAGGATGTTGTATCTGTTTTTATGGATTTTATCGAGGAATTAGAATACCAAGAATCAATTGAATTAGAAAATACGTTTGCAAAAATTTTAGCAAAAAATGCGGCTGTTAAAAAAGGAGTTTCATTAAAATCTGAACAAATGCAAACTTTGGTCGAAGAATTGTTAAGACTACCAAATCCGAATTTTACGCCATACGGACGCCCAATTTTTGTGCAGATGAATACGGCTGATATCAAAAAAACATTACAATAAACGAATGAGACAATCTATACCACCGATTACAAAGAATTTACTTATTATAAACGGTTTGTTCTTTTTTGCAACATTTGTTTTTATGCAGACTAGACAAATCGATTTGAGAGTGATTTTAGGTGCTTTTTATCCAGAATCTCCCAACTTCAAATTTTGGCAAATTTTGACGCATATGTTTATGCATGCCGACTTTTCACATATTTTGTTTAACATGTTTGCATTGTGGATGTTTGGTTCTGTGGTTGAACAAACTTTTGGACCAAAAAAATTCTTGACGCTTTATTTGTTAGCTGGTTTAGGCGGTTTTATATTGTTTAATGCAGTTAATTACTTTCAAATAGAGCAGTTAAAAGATGCTGTTCAAACGCAAGGAATAGGTTTTAGTCAAATTTATGAAGCTGCAAAATTAAATATGCAAGGTGGATATCATACGAATTCAATTATTCAAACTAACCAAGCTGCGTCAGAACTTTTGACAAATTATGTAACACCAATGGTTGGTGCTTCTGGTGCGATTTATGGTTTGTTATTGGCTTTCGCGGTTTTATATCCAGACGAAAAATTAATGTTAATCTTTTTCCCAGTGCCAATTAAAGCAAAATATTTTATTCCAATAATGGTGTTAATTGAGTTTTATATGGGATATCAAAATATCGGAAATGTAGCACATTTTGCGCATTTAGGAGGTGGATTGATTGGTTTCTTGTTAACAAGACATTGGAAAAAGAATTTATATAGATGGAATTAAGAAATGGCAAATAATATCTTAGACGATTTAAAATTAAAATATTCATCAGGAAATAGTGCAACAAAGTTAATTTACGTTAACGTTGTGGTGTTTTTTACATTGTTAATTGTTGATTTTGTTCTTCGAACGGTAGCAAATTCTACGATTACAACAACTGGTTTGTTTGCGTTGTCATCTTTCAATGATTTAATTGTGAGACCTTGGCAAATCCTAACATATTCTTGGTTACATGGCAATCTTTTTCATTTGATAATGAATATGGTTTTGTTGTATTTTGTTGGACAAATGTTTTTGCAACAATTTCAAAACCGAAATTTAGTTACATTCTATATTTTTGGAGGGATCACTGGCGGAGTTTTCTTTTTATTGTTTCAGAATGTTTTCAATTATTCACATTTATTAGTTGGTGCTTCGGCAGCGGTTTATGCAGTTTTTTTTGCTATGATTTCGTATAATCCGAAAATGCCTGTTCGTTTGTTATTGATTCCAACTTCATTTCCTTTGTTGTATATTGGTTATGTATTTATTGCATTCGATGTGTATAATATTATTGCTAATCAAAATGCGGGCGGAAGTATTTCGCATTTGGGAGGTGCTATTTTTGGTTATCTTTATATGAAACAATTTGAGAGAGGAAATGATTTTTTAGGTAACTTTATTTTCAAAATAGAGCAGTTATTTAAGAAAAAAGAGAAATCAACTTTCAAAACATATAAAAATACTTCTTCAACTTCTTCGCGATCAAATGTTCCGAAAGATGATTACGATTTTAATCATCAAAAAGTTGAAAAACAAAAAAAAATTGATGAAATTTTAGATAAGATTTCTCGTTCAGGTTACGAGAGTTTGTCCAAAGAAGAAAAAGACTTTCTGTTTAGAGAAGGTAGGTAAAATGAGTATAATCAGTAAGTTTAAACTAAATTATTTCAATCGTTTAGTACTAACAATTAATATCGTTTTTTTGTTGGTGGCTTATTGTGTCTATTTAAATAAAATTTTTACGCCTACAGAAATTCCATATTTTAACTTCATTTCGATCGGTTTCCCAATATTATTTGCATTCGGAGCAATGTTTTTACTGTATTGGTTGCTGTTTAGCTGGCGACACTTTTTGTTAATTTTAGTTCTTTCAGCCGGATTATTTTATCCTATTTATCTTTCATATCCAATTATACAATTCAATAAAGTTGAAGACAAAAAAGCTGATTTATCTGTATTGACATATAATGTACATGGTTTTAAAGAAGAAGGAACAAAAGAGCTTTTGATTAAGAATAAAGCTGATATTATGTTGCTTCAAGAGGCATATGAAGGTCAACAGAAAAGTCTAAAAAATAAAGAATTCAAAAATTATTATTCAGAATTTTATGGTTTATTGACAATTTATAGTAAATATCCTATTATTCAAACAAAAAAAATAACACCTGATGATAATGAAGAATTGAATGGACTTGCCGCTTATGCTGATATCGATTTGGGAAATGATACGATTCGTGTGATCAATGTTTATCTTGAGCCAATGTACATTGATAAAGCGATGGTGAAAGAAATTATTCAGTCTGATGATTCGCGAACTGCCGAAATTTCGAGTCGAAAAGTTGAGTTGAAATTGGTGCAAGGAATGCAAAAACATCAAAAACAGTTAGAAGCAATTATTCCATATATCAAATCTTCGCGTCATCCTGTTATTTTGGGAACGGATCTTAATTCGACACCAGTTTCGTACGAATATGAGAAGTTAAAAAAATATCTTCAGGATTCTTATATCGAAGTTGGAAAAGGAAATGGGACAACTTTTCATGGATTTAAATTTCCAATTAGAATTGATTATTTATTTCATTCTAAATTATTTAAACCTGTTGAAGCACATGTTATTCGAAAAAAATTCTCGGATCATTATCCAGTAGCTGTAAAATATAAAATTTCAGAATAATATTTTCCTATATTTATTCAATAATCAATCAA
Organism: Empedobacter sp. R132-2; assembly: GCF_030324375.1. Lineage (NCBI taxonomy): Bacteria > Pseudomonadati > Bacteroidota > Flavobacteriia > Flavobacteriales > Weeksellaceae > Empedobacter > Empedobacter sp. R132-2. The sequence continues at coordinate 117,960 of NZ_JACAGG010000001.1, read as the reverse complement.
AATGAACCATAAAGAAAGCTTTATTCAAGAGATACAAAGTCGTTATTCTTATAAAAACGATAAAATAATTTTAGGCAAAGCCAAATTAGATGGCGAAATTGTAGAAGAAGCTGAAATTTCAGTTGCGCTAAAAACAATGAATCGTCACGGGTTGATTGGTGGTGCAACGGGAACTGGGAAGACAAAATCTTTGCAGATTATCGCTGAGCAACTTTCTTTAAAAGGCGTTCCAACATTATTGATGGATATCAAAGGAGATTTATCAGGGATTGGAGCAGCTGCAAATTCGGAAGATAAAAATGCGCAAGAAAGAATGGAATCGCTTAATTTGCCTTTTGATCCGCAAGCTTCTCCTGTCGAGTTTTTGTCTATTTCTGATGAGCCAGGAGCAAAACTTCGTGCAACTGTAAGTGATTTTGGTCCAATTTTATTCAGTAAAATTTTGGAACTGAATGAAACACAAGAAAGTATTATTTCAATTATATTCAAATATTGTCAAGATCGTAATTTACCTTTGATTGATTTGGAGGATATTCGACGTGTTTTGCAATATGTGACAGATTCTGATGAAGGAAAATCTGAATTAAATTCGAATTATGGAACAATTGCGCCAGCTTCTTTGGGAGCTATTTTGCGCAAAATTGTTGCATTAGAACAGCAAGGTGCAACAAAGTTTTTTGGAGAACCAAGTTTTGATGTTCAGGATTTATTGAAAACGAAAGACGGAAAAGGAATTGTAAATATTATTCGTTTGATTGATATTCAAAATCAACCTAATTTATTTTCAACTTTTATGTTGAGTTTATTGAATAAAATTTATTCTCAATTCCCTGAATCTGGAGATTCTGATAAACCGAAATTGGTGATTTTTATTGATGAAGCACATTTGATTTTTAAGGAAGCTACGAAAGCTTTGTTGAATCAAATTGAAACAATGGTAAAATTAATTCGATCAAAAGGTGTGGGATTATATTTTGTAACGCAAGTTCCTGGAGATGTTCCTGATGCAGTTTTGAGTCAATTAGGTCTTAAAGTTCAACATGCGTTAAGAGGTTTTACTGCGAAAGATCGTAAAGAAATAACAAAAGCTATCGAAAATTATCCGACAACTACCTATTATAAAGCAAGTGAAGTAATCACTCAATTAGGGATTGGAGAGGCTTTTGTGACTGCTTTAGACGAAAAAGGTATTCCAACTCCTTTGGCTTATACATATATGCGAGCGCCAAATTCGAGAATGGATATCTTGACTTCAAATGAAATCGATACGATTACCTCAAACTCAGATTTAGTGACAAAATATGCGACAGATATTGATCGTGAATCTGCAAATGAAATTTTATCACAAAAATTAGAACAACAAAAAAATATAGAGAAACCTGTTCCAAAAGCAACTTCAACAAGAAGTATTCCTAAAGAAAAAAATTGGACAGATAATCCTGTTGTGCGTGATGTAAGTCGTACTGCAACTCGAAAATTGATGGATTTTGGAATGAAAATGTTAACTAATTTTTTAAAAGGAAAAAAATAAGCACGTGTACGCGATTTTAGATATAGAAGCGACTGGCGGAAAAGTGGGGGAAGAGTCAATCATAGAGATTGCGGTGTATAAATATGATGGAAAAGAAATTGTCGATCAGTTTATATCATTAGTTAATCCCGAAAAAAAGATTGATCAATATGTACAAAGGTTAACGCATATTTCGGATAAAATGGTGTTGACAGCGCCTAAATTTCACGAAGTAGCAAAACGTATAGTTGAGATTACAGATGATTGTATTTTAGTTGGACATAATGTAATGTTTGATTATAGAATGCTAAAACAAGAGTTCGATCGTTTGGGATATAATTACGAAAAAGAATGGATTGATACTTTCGAATATAGCGAAAAATTGATTCCAGGATTACCTTCATATTCTTTAGGAAAATTATGCGAATCGCTTGGAATTGTAGTGACAGATAGACACAGGGCTTCTGGAGATGCAAGAGCGACAATTTCTTTGTTTAAATTATTGTTAGATAAAGATTCGGAAAAAATAATCACGAAGAAAACAGGTTTAAAACAACCTAAAAAAGCACATTCTAAGTATCAGAAACTGCTTGAAGGTTTACCTAATTCTATCGGGGTTTATTATTTATACAATAGCCGAAAACAACTTATTTATATTTGTCGAAGCAATAATATTGCACGATCTATTAATCAAATTTTTACATCAAAAACTTTAAAAGCTAATAAGCTGAAACGTTATACACGTTCTATAAAATTCGAAGAAACTGGAAGTGGTTTTCTTGCTGCAATTAAAGAAAATAACGAGGTCTTGAATAATCAACCAATGTATAACGTAAAGTTAGTTGAGAATAAAGTTTATCCTTTTGGATTGTATTATTTGGAGTCTAAACGTGGTTATTCGAGATTAGAAATAGGGAAAGTTAGAAAGACACAACCTGTTTTGAAATTTAAAACTAAAGAACGTGCAAAAGAGGTTTTAGAGAAAATCGTTCATGATTATAATCTTTGTCAACAAGTAAATGCGGGAATTAAATCTGATGAATCTTGTTTCCAATATAAAGTAAATAAATGCAATGGAGCTTGTGTAAAAGAGGAATCTAAAGAAGTTTATAATGAACGAATTCAAAGTTTTATTAAAACAACTGAATATCCTTCCGAAACTTTTTTGATTATTGATAAAGGACGAAAAGGAATTGAAAAATCATTTTATTTAGTTGAGAATGGAGAATTTAAAGGATATGGTTATTACGAATATCATCATCAAATAAAAACGTTAGAAAAGATTCACAATATCTTAATTCCGATTAAAGAAACGGAAGAAATAAAAAATATGCTCAAATACTTTTTGTATAAAGTTTCTTCTAATTCTAATCAAATCATTATTATTGAATAATATTCTTTATGAAGAAAATATAAAAAATAATAAAAAAGCTCAGTTAATATTAACTGAGCTTTTTTGTATGATTAAATTTAGACTATACCCGTTGTGCATTTTAAATAATTTGAGTTTTTAGATTATTAATATTTCGATTAAAGTATGTTTTATTAATGTACTGAACCACAGTAAGTGCAGTAATTTTAGCTAAAATTCTGGTTTTAAACCCTTCGAAAGTCTTTGCATAATTTCGTCTAATCATAAACTGATCACATAGTTGAGAAAATAACGTTTCAATTCTTTTTCGATACTTTTTGAATGAATAAAACTGAGGTTTGTAATCTTTTTGATTCGATCTTTTTGGTGATTCTAATCGTATATGAACTTCACTAAATAAATAAATTTGAATTGTTTGCAACTAATAATCTCTATCACCAAGTAGTACTCAATCTGATAGTTGAGATTTTATATCTTTCAAAAAATAAATATCATAAACAGATGCAGGACTAATATCAATACTCTAGAAAACACATCTTAAAGAACAATCAGCATAAAGTTTATAGCCTTAAGAAGACATTTACTGAGAAGCACAAAAACCTCTATTTGGTGCACTAAACTGATTTTATTTGCAAATTTTCGAGCGTTTAATTCTTGCTATTTTACAAAACTGAAACGGCATACTATCAATGATTAAAACAATTTTCAAATTCATTAAATTCTTTCGCTAATTTGAGGCGAATACTATTAATTTGATATGATAATCTACATTTTCTTCGATTGTAAATACTTCGCTCAATTTTACAACTTACGCTTTAGGAATATTCCGAAATGAATTATTTTCACTATCAATACCCATAAATTCAGTAGTTAAGAAAAGACTTATGAGTTTTAAATCAAATGTTTAGGTCTTCTACATTGATAAATTAAAAGTTTATCTTAGGATATTTTTCATAGAATTTCCAATATTCTTTTATAATTTGCAAGTAAGTTATTCATTGTGAATTTTTTGTTGTAAAAACAATTTACAAATTTTCAATCAAATGAACAACTTTATTATTTAATAATCAAAATGCAGAACAGGCTAAAAATATAAACTTTTAATAAAATCTCTAGAATAATTTTGAGGATGAGGAATTTTCAAATAATTGCAATTAACTAAAACTTTATTATAGAATAATATATCAATATCTATTAAACGATCAACGTAACTCTCATTTTCTTTGGGTTTAAAATAGATTCTTCCCATTTTTTGTTCAATATCTTTAATTTTTTTCAAAATCTCAAATGGAGAATAACTTGTATTAATTTCTATTTTTTGATTTAAGAATAAATTAGGTGTAGTAAATCCTTCAGCCTTATTTTCAAGAATATTAGATTCTTTTTTTATTTCGCCTACCTCTTTGTTTATAAGGTTTTTAGCTGATTCTAAATTATTTTTTTTGTCACCTAAGTTTGTACCAAGTAACAAAATGACTATATTTTGCGACATATAGAGCAAAAGTAATAATAAATTAAAAATGAAAAACTTTTTCGGGAGAGTATTCTCAACAATCATAGGAAATCTATTAACGATTAGTGTATTTGTCATACTACTTTTCGTGTTGATATTTGTTTCAGCATTATCTGCTCCAACAAAAAGTGTGAAAGATGGTTCTGTTTTAGAAATTTCGTTGGAAGATCCAATTATGGAAAGTGATATGGATCGTTCCGTTTCTATTTTTGATATGTCAGAAAGTTCAAATGTTTTTTTACAAGATATTATTCATTCAATTGAAGAAGCGAAGAATGATGATAAAATAAAAGGAATTAGTCTGAAATTGGATAAATTTTCTGGTGGAGCTACGCAAGCGACTGATATTCGTAATGCGTTAGAAGATTTTAAAAAATCTGGAAAATTTGTGTATTCATATTCTAATTCAGGAAGTCAGTTGTCATATTATATAAGTAGTGTATCTGATAAAATTTATCAAAATCCTTTGGGTGGAACTTTATTACAAGGTTTGAGTTCTAATATTATGTTCTTCAAAAATGCAGGAGATAAATATGGTGTAGATTTTCAGGTGATTCGTCACGGACAATTTAAGAGTGCTGTAGAGCCTTATATGAGAACAAATATGTCTGATGAGAATCGTTTGCAATTATCGGAATTATTGAATGATGTTTGGGGTAATGTTTCAACTTCGATTACAAAATCACGTAAAATTTCTCCTGAACAATTTACAACAGTAACAGATAGTTTGTATGCTTTCATTCCAGAAACAGGAAAAGAAAACAAGATTTATGATGTATTGGCTCAAGAAAATGAATATCAAAAAATGTTATTCTCAAAACTTGGTTTGAAAGAAGAAAAATCAAAAACTGATTTTGAAGTTCTTGATAAACATACTATAAAAATGGAAGATTATTTTGAGACCTTATCAAATAAATCTGAAAAAGATAAAATTGCAGTTTTGTATGCTTCAGGAACAATTACTGAAGGAGATGGTTTTGATGGTATTCAATCGAAGACTTATGTGGATGCGATTCGCAAAATCAGTCAAAACGATAAAATCAAAGCTTTAGTTTTACGTGTAAATTCTCCTGGAGGTAGCGCAAATGCATCAGAAGAAATTTTATATGAATTGATGCAATTGAAAACAAAAATGCCAATCGTAGTTTCTTTTGGTGATGTTGCAGCATCTGGTGGATATTACATTGCACAAGCTTCTGACAAAATTTATGCTCAACCAAATACAATTACTGGTTCGATTGGAGTTTTCGGAATGATCCCAAATGCGCAAAAATTATTCAATAATTTCGGATTAGATTTTGATGAAGTAAAAACGAATGCAAATGCAGATCAGTTAAAATCTTTGACGACACCATTATCACCAACAGCAAAAAATACGATGCAAAAATCAATTGTATTGATTTATGGAAAATTCGTAAATCACGTTGCGACGAATAGAAAATTAACATACGAGCAAGTTGATAAAATAGGTGAAGGACGTGTTTGGTCTGGAACTCGTGCAAAACAAATTGGTTTGGTAGATGATTTCGGAAGTTTAGATACAGCAATAAAAGAAGCCGCTAAATTGGCTAAAATCGAAAAATATTCGACAGAGAATTACCCAAAACGAAAAGATTCTTTCGAAGAATTTATGGATAATCTTCAAGGAAAAAATACCGAAGCAGCAATTGCAAAAGAATTAGGTTCGGACGGAATCCGAATTTACAAAGAAATAAAGATGATGAATGAACAAAAAGGTGTTCAAGTTAGGCTACCTTACGATATTCAAATTCAATAAAAATCATAAAAAAGGGTTAAAATATTTTTAACCCTTTTTTATTGTTAAAATCTTACTATTTTAGTAAAAATATTTAGATGATTAAAAAATTAAATTCTCTTTTATAATCATCTAAATTTATTATACTTTTGTACATTCATTTTTAATAATACTGAGACATAATCAACGATGGGATTATTTGATTTTTTCACGCAAGAAATTGCGATTGACCTGGGGACTGCTAACACTTTAATTATTCATAATAATAAAGTTGTAGTAGATAGTCCATCTATCGTCGCTATACATAGAAGAACAAATAAAGTTATTGCTGTTGGAGAACAAGCAAAACACATGCAAGGTAAAACGCATGATGATATAAAAACAATTCGTCCTTTAAAAGACGGAGTAATTGCAGATTTTGAAGCTTCAGAATTCATGTTGACAGAGTTCATCAAGAAAATTCCTGGAATTCAAGGGAAGTTATTTTCACCTTCATTACGAATGGTGATTTGTATTCCTTCTGGAATTACAGAAGTTGAGAAACGTGCTGTAAAAGATTCTTGTGCACGCGTTAACGCAAAAGATGTTCGTCTTATTTACGAACCAATGGCTGCTGCGATAGGTGTTGGAATTGATATCACTCAACCTAAAGGTAACATGATTATTGATATAGGTGGTGGTACTACAGAAATTGCCGTTGTTGCATTAGGTGGTATTGTTTGTGACAAATCTGTGAAAATTGCAGGTGATGTTTTTACAAATGATATTGCATATTACTTAAGAACCCATCATAATTTATATATCGGAGAAAGAACTGCTGAACGTGTTAAAATTGAAGTTGGAGCTGCTGTAGAAGAACTAGAGCATGCACCAGAGGATATGCCAGTACAAGGACGTGATTTGATTACAGGAAAACCAAAAGAAATTACTGTAAATTACCGCGAAATTGCACGTGCATTAGACAAATCAATTTTACGCATTGAAGATGGTGTAATGGAAACGTTATCTCAAACTCCTCCAGAATTAGCTGCTGATATTTACAACACTGGTATCTATATGGCTGGTGGTGGAGCTATGTTGAGAGGTTTAGATCAACGTATTTCTAAAAAAACAGGTTTACCAGTTTTCTTGGCTGATGATCCTTTACGTGCTGTTGTTCGTGGAACTGGTATTGCACTTAAAAATATTGATAAATTCACTTTCTTAATGAAATAGAAGAGTAAAGAGCAATGCAATATATTCTGAATGCGATTAGAAGAAATGGAATGCTATTAATTTTTGTCTTTTTAGAGTTAATTGCGTTGTTTCTTGTCTTTAAGAAAAATATTTATCACGAAACTATTCTTGCCTCTGCAAGCACATCGTTTACAGGTTATGTGGATGATAAAATTGCGAAGGTGACAAACTTTATTCATTTACCGAGTGCCAATAAAGATTTGATGGACGAAAATGCCTTTTTGCGTGAGCAATTGGTGCATTTAGGTATTAAAGATGCGAAAACTAAACAGTTTTACAAATCGGATACCTTAGGTTATCATCAAACGTATTCTTTTGTACCTACAGAGATTGTAAATAACTCGATTATCAAAACGCAAAACCTTTTGACGATTGATAAAGGAACAAATGATGGAATAGAAAAAGGTGACGGAATCATTACAAATAATGGTGTAATTGGTATTGTAACTTTTGCTGGGAAAAATTATTCTCGTGCAATTTCGTTGTTAAACAAGGATATCAATATCAATGCACGTATCAAAGGAAATCAATATTTTGGGACAGTGAAATGGGATGGAAAAGATCCTCGTTTTGTCCAATTATATGAAATTCCGAAATACATCGAAGTGAAAAAAGGAGATATTATCGAAACAGATGGTAAATCGCCAGTTTTCCCAGAAGGAATTATTATAGGTAAAGTTGTAAGCAAAGGAATTGATGAAACGGGAGAAATGAAAGTTCAAGTAAGATTGAAACAAGATTTCGCCAATTTAGCACAAGCTTATGTGGTCACAAACCTTAATAAAGTTGAAATTCAACAAGTAGAAAAATCAGATACAATAACAAGTCCACAGAATGTTCAATAAAGATTTTTTAATCAATATTATCAAGATTATCGTTTTAGCTTTGTTACAAGTTTTTGTGTTTAATCACATCAACTTTTTAGGAAGTTATCAACCATATATCTATATTGTATTTGTATTATTTTATGCGCCTTATCAAAATAAATATGCCTTACTAATCTTATCATTTATGTTAGGATTAATGATAGATATTTTCGAATACACAGGAGGAATTCATGCTTTTGCATTAACACTTATCGCATTTCTTAGAAATCCAATCATCAAACTTTTGGCAGGAAAACAAGATTACGAAATGGAATTTTTCTCTTTCAATTCGTTCAGTTTTGCGCAATGGTTGTTTTATTTGATTATTCTAATTCTTGCACATCATATTATTTTATTACTTCTTGAGAATTTTAAACCATCAGGAATTGGACCTTTGATGCTAAAAGCATTAATCAGTTCGGGAATAACTTTTGTGTTTGTCTTTATTTATAAAATTTTATTTAAAAATAAAGTTGGAGTATGAAAAAGTTGATGGTTGTTTATGCACTCATCCTGTTTATAGTGTTTCTATTTATAGGACGTTTGGCGTATTTGCAATTATTTACAGATCGTTATACGTTAAATGCATTTAATACTTCGATCAAACAAGAAATCATTTATCCCAATCGTGGTGATATTCTTGATCGAAACGGAAAATTGTTGGTGAGTAATACCTATTCGTATGAATTAGACGTTATTCCAGGAAAATTAATTGACAGTTATGGAGAATATATGAATGGTTTTGATAAACCTAAATTCTCTAAAATGATTGGAATTTCAACACAACAATTTGATTCTATTTTAGAAAAAATTGTTACCGCAAAAGATTACAAAAAATTATCTCCATACCCTTTTTTAAAGAATATTTCGCGCGAAAATTTTGCTCGTATGCAAGAGCAATTATATTTGTATCCAGCGTTTAGTATCATCAAACGTCCTGAACGTAAATACATGGTAAATTCTGCCGGAAATATACTGGGCTATATAAACGAAGCCAATCAAGCATATATCAAAACAGATTCAACCTATTATCAACCTGGAGATTTGGTTGGTATTGCTGGTGTTGAGAAATCGTATGAAAAAGATTTGCGAGGAATAAAAGGTGTAAAAAACTGGATTGTAGACCGAACAATGAATGTTGTTGGTCCATATAAAAACGGAGATTATGATCGACCTGTAAAAAGTGGGAAAACAGTTCATTTGACAATTGATTATCGTTTGCAAGAATTGGCAGAACAAATGCTTCAAAATAAACGTGGGGCAATTGTCGCACTTGATCCTAATAATGGTGAAATTTTGGCTTTAGCATCCGCACCTACAATTAATCCAAACGATTATTTGAATACAAAGTTGAGAAGTGCATTAATCAACGATTCTATTGCTCGTCCAACTTATGATAGAGCTTTACAAGGAACTTATCCTCCTGGTTCTACATTCAAAATGGTAACGGCTTTGGCAGGTTTACAAATGGGAACGATGACAGAAAAAACAACATATGTTTGTAAACATGGTTTCCGTTATGGACGTATGCATATTGGTTGTCACTGTGGAATGTATTATACGCCGCAAGGTTTAGAACATGCAATTGGAAAATCGTGTAACAACTTTTTCTCAGAGGCTTACCGAGATATTGTTCGTAAAAATCCAAACGATTATAGTGTCGGAATTAATGAATGGGCTTCCATTTTGAATAGTTTCGGCTTAGGAAAATTTATGGGAACAGATTTACCTGTTGGTAGCAAAGGTCTTATTCCGACAGCTGAGTTTTACGACAATCGTTTTGGAGAAGGAGTTTGGAATCCTTATCGTATTATTTTTAATGGTATGGGACAAGGAGATATCAATACAACTCCGCTGCAAATGGCAAATTATACAGCAATTATTGCCAACAAAGGATTTTTCTATACACCGCATATTGTACATAGTATTGATGGAAAACCATTGACGGATTCTACTTATATGGTGAAAAAAAATACATTGGTTGATCCAAAACATTTTGACATCATTCAACGCGGAATGCGTAATGTATTTACAATGGGTACAGCTCGTAGTTTTGATACAAGTTCTTTTGTACAATTTGGTAAAACTGGAACTTCTCAGAACTCTCATGGACAAGATCACTCATTATTTGTATTGTTTGCTCCAGCAGATAAACCAAAAATTGCGATTGCTGCAATTGTAGAAAATGGTTCTTGGGGTACAACTTATGCTGGACCAATGGCGAGTTTGATTGCTGAATTGTATGTAACAGATACAATAAAACGTCCTGCGTTAGTGCAACGTATGAAAAATGGTAATCTACAAGGCGAATATCGTCGTCAATGGATAGATTATCTAAAAAGAAAAGGATTATACGTAGAACCTGTAAAAAAGGATTCTATCGGAAATAAAATAGATAGTTTAAAATTAAAAAAAGATTCAACAAAACTAAAACATGAGCCAAAGCAGATTACTAAAAGGAATTGATTGGACCGTACTGATCCTAGGGTTTCTGATAGTAACTTTCGGGATTATGAATGTGTATAGTGTCAATCCAGATTTAGGTGTAAAACAGCTAATTTGGTTTGGACTTGGAATGGTGATGATATTGATTTTGATAATTGCGAGCGGAAACAACCGTAATTTTTTCGAAATTTATAGTCCTGTCTTTTATATCATTTCCCTCGTTTTGCTTATTGGAGTTTTGATTGTTGGAAAGGAAATTAATGGAGCAAAAGCGTGGTATCGTTTTGGACCTCTGAGTTTGCAACCAGCCGAATTTGCGAAGATTGGTACAGCTTTGTTGATTGCTAATTTTATCAATCATTCAAACGCAAATCTAAAAGACTTAGGTTTTATAGGAAAAATATTGTTGATTATCGCAATACCAGTAGTTTTAATTCTTTTACAACCCGATTTAGGTTCAGTAATTATTTTCTGTTCATTAAGTATTGCCTTGTACAGAGAAGGACTTAATCCATGGATAATTTTAGCACCAATCATATTATTAATCATTTTCTTGATTTCGATTGTACAAATTCCTTTTTACGTTTTATTAGTTTTTGGATTTATAATTCTTACAATAGCTTTATTAATTTTAGCTTTCAATTATAATCAGAATGTAGTTGATGCGATGCATGGTGTTTTAATCGGCTTATCAATTTTCTTTTTATTATTGATTGGAATTTGTTATTTGGTTGAAGATTTATCTGAAGAAACACGCGAATCTTTCGGACATTTATTTCCAATGCGTTCCTTATTTTTCTCAGAACCAATATTTTTTAATACAACTTTCTTTGGATTGATAGGATTCTTTATATCAATTATTCCAGTTTTAATTTTAAAATTAACCGAACAAAAAGAAATTAATGATTCACCATTCAAAACACAATCTGGATTAGCTGCAAATGTTCTGAATTTTAGTATTATTGCGTCTATTGTGTTGTTATTATTTGCAAGCACGGTTAGTTTTATTTCTCCGATCATTTTTGAGAAATTACCCAAACACCAAAAAGAGCGTGTGATGGTTTTGTACGAAGGAGAAGCAAAGTATCGTGATACTTCGGGATATAATTTATTGTATGCAAAAACAGCGATTGGTTCGGGCGAATTATATGGAAAAGGTTACAATCAAGGAACTATTAAAAAAGGAAGGTTTGTACCAGAACAACAAACCGATTACATTTTTACAACAGTAGGAGAAGAGTGGGGATTCATTGGTAGTACAGCCTTGGTGATTGTTTATGCAGTTTTCGTAGGGCGATTATTTTTCTTAGCCGAAATCCAAAAAAATAGATTTGCACGATTTTATGGATATGCAGTCGCCTCTATTTTATTTTTCCACTTTTTTATCAATATCGCAATGGTGATTGGGCTTTTCCCAACGGTTGGTATTCCGTTACCATTTTTCAGCTACGGAGGAAGTTCGTTATGGGGATTCACTATTCTGATCGGAATTTTCCTAATCATTCATTACAAGAACAGTCAAGGATTTATTTAGAATAATAATTCAATAGAATAAAAAAGCTACATTGATTTTCAATGTAGCTTTTTCGTTATTATTTCGATACTTCTAACTCAGAAATATGATGAACTTTCTTAATTAATTTATTGTCTTTATCAACCAAAATTAGAGTAGGAGTAGATTCTATTCCATATTCTGCCGCGATTGGCGAATCCCATCTCAAAAGATCAGTATAATTGTACCAAGGTAATTCTTTCGTAGCATTGTTAAACGCTGTTTGATCATAGTCTAAAGAAATAGCAACAATTTCTCCACCTTTTGATTTGAAGTTCTTGTAAAACTCTTTAATGTGCGGTAATTCTTGTTGACAAGCAGGACACCAAGAAGCCCAGAAAACAATTAATTTTTGATCTTCTTTGATATCATATAATGATTTTTTCCCATTAACAGGTTGAGGAAAAGTGATATTAGGAACTTTACTTCCCACTTGCATAGAAGCGCTTTTTTCCACTTTCTTTTTCAATTGATCTGTTACATTAGAAGTCAAACTTTTTACTTTATCTACATATTTTTTATGAAAATTTGCATATTCTTTTTCAGGAACAAAGTTTAAGATAGTTGTCAATACATTTTGACCTCTTGTTGTTTTGATATCTGTTTTAGCTAAAATTTCGTCTGTAGCAGCAATTAAATTTCCTTCTACATCTTGATTGTTTGCAGCAGCTAATTTTCCATTAATATAAGCAAAAACTAAATCATTAAACATTCCAGATTGCTCCAATCGTATATCATCTTTTACAAAATGATTCACAATTTCATTTAGCGTTTCAGCATCTTTATTTGTTTGAGCTTTTTGTTTCAAATCATTCAACTCATTAATATAGGTAATTAATGGCGAAAAATTTTCGTTACGTTTCAACTCTTTTATACGCTTATCTTCTTTTACCATTGCTGTATAAAATTCATCAGTTGGTTTATACATTTGCATTAAATAAGGAAAAACCTGGTTCTGAATTTCATTTAATGGTTGAAGTGCTAAAACTTTATTGTATTCCTTTTGTGTATTTCCCTCAAAAATTTCAAGTTTAGTAGATATTTCTTGCCCACTAACCGTTTTGAATTTTAGATTTTTGTTATCAGTTAATAACGAAAGATTTTCACCTGTTGGCAAATCAATACGTACAAAACCATTGTATTCTTTTGGAACTTTTACAGAAAAATTTCCGTTGTTATCAGTAATCGCATTGTTGATTAATTTCATTTCGGCATTGTCGAAAATTTTAACCAAAACAGGTTTATTTGCATAATTTTCTATTTGCCCAGAAACATTAAACTGCCCAAAGACAGAACTTCCTAAAACAACAAGCGGCAGTATAAATTTATTTTTCATAGTTTGTTTGATATAAAAAAACCTCAATCTATTGATTGAGGTTTAAAAGTATGAATTTATTTTTTAATTATTAGTCTTTGTTCATATGAATCTATTCCTGCAATTGTTACAGCTGTAACAATTAAAAAAGGTGCATAATCATGAATAGATACTTTTCTAATACCATCCCTATTTCCTGTATTATCTCCGTTCATATTACAATTTTTCCAATCTGAATAAAGGATTTGTAGGTTGGGCGTTAACAGATACATTAATAATGAAAACAAATAAAAAAAACAAGTTAATTTTCAATAATTTTTTCATGGCTAGTTTTATTTGTTAATGGTTTTCTTCGTTAAAGTTTCACCATCTTAATATACAATCTTAACCAAATATAAGGTTGGAATATTATTAATATTTAAATTATAATCTGTATTTGTAGAAATATTGTTTTATAAAATATTTGACGTCCAATTAAATTAAAAATTGAAATATTAGCAGTTGTATTACTTTGCTCAAATTTAACAAAATGACCTCCATTATTTCTATATAAATAGTAGCTTATTCAAATCATTTATATCTAGTGTTTTTGGTGATTGATTCCAATAGAATTCTAAGCGATTATTAATTTTATCGTCAGCTATCTTTTATATATTTATATTGTGTAGAATCACTATAGACCTAAGCAAGTGCGACTAAAGCAAGTAGATTCTTTTTCATAAATTATGTTATTTTTGGTAGGTTTCTATTAAATTAAATAATAATTTTATTACAAATATAAAAATATTTATTAATAAGTTACTATTCAACAGATTATATTATAACTTTTTCTGGTAAATCTTTAATGTTATACATTAAATCAGTAAAGATTTCTTCCGTAACTGCTCGTAATCCTCGAGCTCCTAAACCCAATTCATTGGCACGGTCTACAATTTTATTTAGGGTTTCGTCCGTCACTACAAGCTCTTTTCCATCTAAGGCAAAAAGTTTTGTATATTGTTTCATCAGAGAGTTTTTTGGTTCTGTCAAAATAGCTTTCATCGCTTCTTTATCTAATGCTTTAAGATAAGTAATAATTGGTAAACGTCCAATTAATTCTGGAATGATACCAAAGTTTTTCAAATCTTGTGCATTTACTTCATCCAAAAGATTTTCTATTTCTTTGTGATCTTCGTTCTTGAAACCAATTACGTGTTTCTTCAAACGATCTGCGATGTGTTTTTCTATTCCAGAAAAAGCTCCGCCAGCCACAAATAAAATATCTTTTGTATTAACTTCTATAAATTTTTGATCAGGATGCTTACGTCCCCCTTTCGGTGGCACGTTAACAATAGTTCCTTCTAAAATTTTAAGCAAAGCTTGTTGTACACCTTCTCCAGAAACATCACGTGTAATAGATGGATTGTCACTTTTACGTGCAATTTTATCTATTTCATCAATAAATACGATTCCTTTTTCGGCAAGCTCTACATTATAATCAGCAGATTGTAAAAGACGCGTCAAAATACTTTCTACATCTTCTCCTACATATCCAGCTTCTGTAAGTACAGTTGCATCAACTATTGCAAACGGAACATTTAATAACTTAGCAATTGTTTTAGCTAATAATGTTTTTCCACTTCCTGTTTCTCCAACTAAAATAACGTTCGATTTATCAATCTCTACATCATTTTCTTTGTCTAGTAATATTCTTTTGTAATGGTTGTATACGGCAACCGACAATATTTTTTTTGCCTGGTCTTGGCCAATCACGTAATCATCTAAAAACTCTTTAATTTCTTTCGGAGATTTTAGCGTTAATGGTTTTATCAAATCGTTATTTTCGTTAAATTTCGATTCTTCTAAAACTATACCATGAGCTTGTTCTATGCAATTATCACAAATATTACCGTCGATTCCAGACACTAAAATATTTACTTCGTTTCTGCTTTTTCCGCAAAAAGAGCACTTATTTTCTTCCAATTTTCTATACTTAATTAAGATGCAAAGGTATTTATTTTCTTTTAGATAGAAAATATTTATTTGTTAATTTCTATCAGTATAAATTATGGTAAAATAAAGGATGAAGTTATCTTATTTTAGATTATTGTTTTTTATGTTTCTTTCTTATTGTTTTACAAATTTTTAAGTATTTGTAAACGAAAAAGGATACTCAATAAGTTGAGTATCCTTTTTTTGTATTTTTATTGAATTTAAAATTATTTACGAGGCAATAAAACTTCGTCAATCATTCCATATTCTTTTGCTTCTTGTGAAGTCATCCAGTAATCACGTTCACCATCTTTTTCGATTTGCTCGAAAGTTTGACCAGAATGAGTTGCAAGAATGTCGTATAATTCTTTTTTTAATTTCAAGATTTCCTTCAATGTAATTTCCATATCAGTTGCTTGTCCTTGAGCACCTCCTAAAGGTTGATGAATCATCACGCGAGAATGTTTAAGTGCTGAACGTTTTCCTGCTGCACCTGCACATAATAAAACTGCTCCCATAGAAGCTGCCATTCCTGTACAAATTGTTGCAACATCTGGTTTTACTAACTGCATTGTGTCGTAAATTCCTAATCCTGCATAAACACCACCACCTGGTGAGTTAACATAAATCTGAATATCTTTTGTTGCATCTACACTTTCTAAGAACAATAATTGTGCTTGAATAATATTTGCAATTTGATCATCGATTCCTGTTCCTAAAAAGATGATTCTATCCATCATCAAACGAGAGAAAACGTCCATTTGTGCAACGTTCAATTTTCTTTCTTCAACGATGTAAGGCGTTGTATTTTGGATGTAACTCTCCATATGTAAAGAGCTAATTCCTTTGTCTAACAGCGCATATTTTTTAAATTCTTCTCCTACGTTTTTCATTATTAAATTTAGATTTTAAATGAAAGGTATAAAGAATTTTTTAGAAGTGATTAAGCTTCTGCTAATTCTTTATTTTTTTCTGTAATAATGTCAACAAACTCGTCAAATGTTACTTCTTTCTCGTTCAATTTTACATTGTTTTTGAAGATGTCTAACATTTTGTCTGTAAACACTTGGTATGATAAACGGTTGTATTCTTCTTGATTCTGTAAAGCAGACATTGCAATTTGTTGTAATGTTTCTTCTGGAATAGAAGTTTGACCGTACATTTTTAATTGATCTTTGATTGCAGCAAAAGCAGCTTCTTTTACTTCCTCAGCATTTACTTCTACATTGTTAACTTCAGCAATTTTAGCTTCGATTAATTGGTAACGTAAACCTTTGTCCATTTTTACCAATTCTTCTTTCGCTTGCTCTTCAGAAGTTACATTTTCGTTAGAAGTGATTAACCATTTTGTTAAAAATTCTGTTGGTAAATCAAATTGAACTGTATCTAATAATTTAGCTACAACATCATTGATAATTTGTTTGTCAGATTCTTTGTTGTACATGTTTTCTGACTCTTCTTTGATTTTGTTACGGAAAGCTTCTTCTGAATCTACAGCTCCTTCTCCATAAACTTTATCAAATAATTCTTGATTAACTTCAGCTTTTTCAGCTTTGTTAATTTCTTTGATTGTATACGTAACGTTAGTTCCTTCTTCAGAAACTTCTGTGTTCAATTGTTGTGCAGCTTCTTCAGCAGTGTCAAAAATATCGTTAGAATTTACTTCTACAACATCACCAGCTTTTTTACCGATAAATGCAGAAGCATCTTTCAATTCTTCTAAACGGATAAATGTTGGTTTAGCTTCTTGTCCTTCTACAGCAGCTTCTACTTTCAATACAGCTTCAGCTTCAGCTTCAGTTAAAGATTTTAATGATCCAAAACGAGCAGCGAAATTATCTACATATTTTTGGATTTCGTCGTCAGCAACTTTTACTTTGTAGCTGTCAACTTCTACTTTAGATAAATCAACATCAAATTCTGGAGCTAATCCTAATTCGAAATCAAATGATAATTGATCAGCATCCCAATCAACATCTTTCATTACTGGAACTGGATTTCCTAAGATTGATAATTTTTCTGTGTTGATGTATTCAGATACACTTTTTTGTAAAATTTCGTTAACTGTATCAAAAACAACAGCTTGTTCGTATTGTTTTTTTACAAAGCTCATAGGAACTTGTCCTTTACGGAAACCTTTGATGTTAGCTGTTTTTCTGTATTGGTTTAATACATCAACTACTTTTTCTTGATAATCTGCCTTATCAACAGTTACAGTTAATACTGCGTTTAATTTGTCTGTTGTATTTTTAGTAATATTCATCTACCTTAAATTTGGAGTGCAAATGTATAAATTATTAATGATTTTTAATAGTAAAAAGTAATATTACAATCAATTCATTCACTATAAATTAACAATTCGGATGGAATCTTATCAAATACTTGATATTTTGATTTTAGATGGAATGATTGAATTGATTATTTACTACTTTTCTGAGGTGATATTTTCAACAATTAAGCCATTTGATTTTTGCTGACACAATGACATAAAAAAATCCAGAATATACGTTCTGGATTTTCAATATTTCGAAAATTTAATTTCTTATAATTCTCCGTAATTTGCGTAAGATTCGTCAAAAACAAAATCCTCCATAAATTTAGTTGTGTAATTACCCGCGATAAAATCTGGATTATCCATCAACTGTAAGTGGAAAGGAATCGTTGTTTTGATACCTTCGATATAAAATTCCCCTAACGCACGTTTCATTTTTGCTATTGCTTCTTCACGCGTTTGTGCAGTAACAATGATTTTTGCAATCATAGAATCGTAATTTGGTGGAATTGTATATCCAGCATAAACGTGTGTATCAACACGAACACCGTTACCACCAGGAATATTAATATTTGTAATTTTCCCTGGAGAAGGGCGGAAGTCGTTATAAGGATCTTCTGCATTGATACGACACTCGATAGAATGTCCGTTTGGATAATAGTTTTGACCAGAGATTGGCTCACCATCCGCTAACATAATTTGTTCACGAATTAAATCGAAACCTGTTACTTGCTCAGTAATTGGATGCTCTACTTGGATACGAGTATTCATTTCCATAAAGTAGAAATCTCCGTGTTTGTCAACTAAGAATTCAATTGTGCCAACACCTTCATAACCTATATATTCACAAGCTTTAACTGCTGCATCTCCCATACGTTGACGTAATTCGTCTGTCATGATTGGAGAAGGGGTTTCTTCTGCTAATTTTTGATTACGACGTTGAATAGAACAGTCACGTTCTGATAAGTGACAAGCTTTACCGTTTTGGTCACTTGCAACTTGAATCTCGATATGACGTGGTTCTTCGATTAATTTTTCCATATACATTCCGTCGTTACCAAAAGCTGCAGCAGCTTCTGTACGAGCAGATTCCCATGCGTGTAATAAATCTTCTTCTTTCCAAATTGCACGCATACCTTTACCACCACCACCGGCAGTAGCTTTCATCATAACTGGGTATTTAATTTCGCGCGCAACTTCTAAGGCTTGCTCATAGCTTTCTAATAAACCATCAGAACCTGGTACTACAGGAACACCAGCTTCTTTCATAGTAGCTTTCGCATTGGCTTTATCTCCCATACGCTCGATATTTTCTGCAGAAGCACCGATGAATTTGATTCCGTTAGAAGCACAGATTTTAGAAAAAGTTGAGTTTTCAGATAAAAACCCGTAACCTGGGTGAATAGCATCCGCGTCAGTAATTTCTGCAGCCGCGATGATGTTAGCCATTTTTAGGTACGAATCTTTACTTGGAGCAGGACCAATACACACAGCTTCGTCAGCGAAACGTACGTGTAATGAAGTCTCGTCTGCTTTAGAGTAAACGGCAACCGTTTTGATTCCCATTTCTTTTGCAGTACGTATAATACGCATTGCAATTTCACCTCTATTAGCGATTAATATCTTTTTAAACATAATTTTTTAGATGTAATTGATTAAGCTGGATCAACTAAGAATAATGGTTGATCGTACTCAACTGGACTAGCGTCGTCCACTAAGATTTTTACAATTTTTCCAGAAACTTCTGATTCGATTTCGTTGAATAGCTTCATTGCTTCAACAATACATAAAACTTTACCTGGAGCAATAGCATCACCTACATTAATAAAAGGTTCTTTACCTGGTCCTGCAGCACGGTAGAAAGTACCAATCATAGGAGATTTAACTGTAATTAAATTACTATTTTCTTCTTCTGTTGATGTTGTAGAGTTATTTGCTGGTGCAGCTGCTGACGCTTGAGGAGCGGCAATTGGAGCTACAGGAGCTTGTGGTACATAAATTTGTTGAGATGCAACTTGTGCAGGTACGCTTGCTAAAGTTTTGATTTTGATTTCGATGTCATCTTGTTTGATGCTTACTTCAGCAACTTCTGCTTTTGATACGAATCTAATTAAATTTTGAATGTCTTTAATGTCCATATAATGCGGTTTTTTATTTGACCTTTTATGTTTGTTTTTTATAAAACGATTTCAAAGGTATTGAAAAAAAAATAAAAAAAGCTGTTTCTTTTTAGAAACAGCTTCAAAATCTTTCGAAGATTATATTATTCAGTAACTTCTTGTACTTTCTCTAATACTACTTTACCTTTGTAGTATAATTTTCCGTCAGACCAGTGAGCTCTGTGATATAAATGTGCTTCACCTGTTGTTTTATCGATTGCTAATTGTGGAGCTTCGATTTTGTAGTGTGTTCTACGTTTATCTCTTCTTGTTGACGACTGTCTTCTCTTAGGATGTGCCATATCTAACTACTTTTTTTTCTTTATTTCTATAATTTATTTTAATAATAAAAACCAATTAAGGTTTCAAATCTTTCAATTTTGCCCAACGAGGATCAATGTCGTTATTATCGTCATCGTCATCATTGTTGTTGTCTTCATCGTAATGCTCGTATTCTTCATCTTCGTCTAATTCGTAAATGCTGTATTGGTCTAACAATTCAATCATTTCAGAATCGCTTTTGCCATTCAAGACATCGGGATGAATTCGTTTTGTTGGTACTGATAACATTGCCAATTCATAAAGAACTTGCGCAACGTTGATTTGGTATTCCTCTCTTGGAATTACCCACATTTCAAAATCAGTATCGTCAAACTCGTTTCCAAATTTAACAATTAATTCTGCATTATTTGAAATTTCTTGTTGAAACAATTCTCCAGTCAAATCACAAGGGACTGTAATGTCTCCTTTTAAACTGATTTCTAACTCAAGCATTGTTGATTTTTTATCTAAAATAATTGTTGCAATTAAATTAGGATTGTCAAAATCTTGCTCAATTTCAAATAAATCAAAGAACGATTGTGATAATTCGAATGTAAAATCACTCTTACCAAAAGGCAAGCTTGTAAATACAATATTATAATTTTTTAACTTGTCCATACCACAAAAAGGTGTGCAAAGATAATCTAATTTATTTAAAATTAATAGCTCTTTGCAACTTATTTTAAATTTTTATTCTTTATTATCGCCTTTTTCTAATTTTAGATGGATATGTTGCAATACATTTTTTGTTAGCTCTTGGTATTCGTTTCGATTTTTATATAATTCGATCGCTGAAAAAATAGCTTCCTTAAATGATTCTTCGTTTGCAATTCCTTTTCCTGCGATGTCGTAAGCCACACCATGATCTGGCGAAGTTCGTACAAATTTTAATCCAGCTGTATAATTAACGCCTTCATCAAAACTAATTGTTTTGAATGCCACCAATCCTTGATCGTGATACATGGCCAAAACCGCATCAAAAGCGTCTAAATTACTTGGATTGAAAAAACTATCTGCCGAATAAGGTCCAAAAACTAATTGATTTTCGTTAATGCAACGCTCGATAACTGGCGAAATAATTTCTTTTTCTTCTGATCCTAACAGACCATTGTCACCTGCATGAGGATTAAGACCTAAAACTGCAATTTTTGGTTTTTCGATGGCGTAATCTTCAATCAAACTTTTATGAATTTGTTGAATTTTTGCATAAACAGATTTTGGATTAATTTGTTTTGCAACTTCGCTAATTGGAATATGTTGCGTTACTAAACCAACTCTCAATTTTTCTGAAACTAAGAACATCAAAGGTTTTCCTCCCCAAATTTCTCCTAAATATTCGGTATGACCTGGGAAATGAAATTCTTCGGACTGAATATTATCTTTATTAATTGGAGCCGTTACCAAAACATCAGTAAAACCATCTGAAACAGATTTTGCAGCCGCTTTTAATGATTGATAAGCGTGTTCACCAGCTTCTTTGGTTACTTTACCATAATGTACATCAATTTGATCTTTCCAAAGATTAACCACATTGATTTTTCCGTCTACAATTTGATTCGCATCTTGAATACCTTGAAAATTGATTCGGTCAAATTTTAAACGATCTTTTTGATACGATAATAATTTGGTTGAACCGAAAATAACAGGCGTAAAAAACTCTGTTATTTCTTTTTCTTGTAAGGTTTTTAAGATAACCTCAATTCCGATTCCGTTATAATCACCAATCGAGATGGCAACTCTAATTTTTCTATCTTTTTCAGACATAATGTTAGTTTAATATGATTGGCTGGATGGTTTGTATTTTTTTAAAAATCTTTTGTAAATTAAATCTACAATTAAACCTCCAATCCATGATGAAAAGAATAAAACTGGACAGATCGCAATTTCGTACCAAGTTGGGTGATAAGGCGTGATAAGAACGTCGCCTAATGCAACGATTAACACAATAAAACCTACAAACATCGTGTAAGCTTGTTTAGCTCTTCTTACGATAAGTGCTGTTATAACACCTCCAACTAAAGCTGCAATTCCACTAATTGCGAGCATTGATCCAAAAAATTGAACTTCGAATTTTTTTCCTTCTTGGTGCGAAAAGTATTTGATGATGTGTCTCCATTCCGGAAAAACTTTGTTGTCCCATCCCAATCTATCCGCGTTGTATATAAGACCAAATTGTATGATAGCGTAGATAACAGCTAATCCTACTATTACAGCAATTGTGTTTCTTAATACAGTTTTGTCTTTTAGCATAATATTTTATTAGTCTGCAATAGCGATTACAGAAATTTCAACATTTACGTCGCGTGGTAAACGAGCAACTTCTACACATTCGCGTGCAGGATAATTTTCGTCATTAAAATAAGAAGCATAAACTTCGTTAACTGCGTTGAAATCATTCAAATCCTTAACAAAAATTGTTGTTTTTACAACTTGGTCAATTGTTGTTCCGCCAGCTTCTAAAATTGCAATTACATTTTTCATTACTTGATGAACTTCATCTTGAATACCTGTTGTAACCAATTCATTTTTTTCTACATTAAAAGGAATTTGTCCTGATGTGTAAATAAATCCGTTGTATTTTACACCTTGTGAATAAGGTCCAATTGCTTGTGGTGCTTTTTCTGTATGAACGATTTGTTTTTTCATATTAATATTTTTTTAGTAATTAAGTCTTGATCTATCGTTGTATTTTAAATCTTGTAAGATTGATGCTTTGATTCCGATAAAGAAATCATAACTTTTATATGTTCCCATTGGTGTCCAGTTGAATGATAAGGTAAAGCTTCGTAAATCTCTTTCAAAACCAAAACGTACATAAGTTATTTCACTTTTGATGAAATCGTAAGTTGCATTTGCAGAAATTGCCCAATATGGTGTTGGCGAAATTTTACCATTCATTGCAATAGAACCTGTGCTACTTCCTTTTCGTTCTGTTCCTTTGCTATAATTATAACTTAAATTAGCTGTTAAACTCCAAGGAATAGCAAATTGCGCATAATTATCGCTGTCATAATAGAAATTTTCATCACGAACTGTTCCACGTTTTTTATAGTTCTTGGCATCGAAACGTTTTCCGCCAAATGTACTATTGTCAAATGTATAACCAGTTCCTAATGTCATATTCGAAATACGAAGATTTCCTAAGCCAAGTTCATCAATGTATTGAGCAACTTCACTTCCTTCAGCATTCATGTAACGTTGAATTTTATATGGATTAACAGTTGACGAAAATTGTACGTTTACTTTTCTATCAAACAAAGATGTCATTCCGTTAATACTGATTGGAGAAAGTTTAAATTCATCTGCAGAGAAGTTATAAGATGAACTCAAACGTAAATATTCAAATATCTTTACTTTTTTGAAACCTTTCGGGTCATTTGCATCTTTTACTTTCATCTCTAAGTTGTTCGAAATTCCAAAGTTTAATGAATTTGTCAAACCAGGAATTGATACACCATACAACATGTTTTGATATTGATTGTACCAAACTTCTTCTTGATTTTGGTTTTGATAAGCTTTGTAATATCCCCAAGATTGACTTTGGAAATCCGGCGTATAACTATAACCAATAGATGGTGTAATCACGTGCTGAATTCCTAAAATCTTAGCATCTTTATTTGGATTAAGATATAATCCATAAATATTAGTTGAAACAGAAGCATTGAAATTAAATGTTCGATATGAATTGAATCCTTTCAATGTTGTGTCCTCTATTTTTCCGTTAACAGAATTGTAATTTTTAATCAAACGATTATCACCCCAAACTTCATTATAGTCAGAAGAAAGTGTTAATGGGAAATAATTAGCAAGTGTAATACCTGTCTGCAAACCAATTTTGTGATTCGCACCCATTCGCATTTGATCTTTCCACATTTTGTCTGTAAAGATGTCTTTGTCGTTGGTGTTAACTTCATTTCCAGCTTGCATACTATACGTTAAACCAAGATTCTGAATTAAACCTTCTTTTGGCATATTTTTCTTTGCAAACGGGAAAATACGAGACATAGTCAAGTTGAAACGAGGAAATGCAATGTTAATATCTCCAGTATTGTAATTTTGAGAGTGCGACATACTCAACTGAGCTGTTAGTGGAGCATTCTCAAAGTTTTTTGTTAAGTTAATAGACGAGTTAACGTTGTTTGTAAAAACTTGTCCAGTATTAATGTATTGATTTCGTACAGATTCACGGTAATATTTCGAACTCGAAAAGTTAACATTGGCATTGAATAACCAATATGGATTTGCTTTCGGATCTTGGCTATGTGACCACATAACACCAAACATACTTTGTTTAGAAAAGGCATTAGAGCCTTCTGTAAGACCTTTGATACCAGTTAAGCGATTTTCTACATTCGCTGCAAGTCGCCCATTGTATTTGTAACGTTTTTTATAGGTAGACTCGGCTCTAGTAGCCCAACTACCTTTTGTATAGATATCTCCCGAAAGTTTTAAATCAAAATTATCTCCAAATGGAACATAAAACCCTAAATCTTCGATAAAGAAACCAAGATTTGTACGCTCACCTGGGCGAGGCATCAAAATACCTGCGGCACGTTTTGCACCCATCGCTGGGATGTAACCAAATGGCAATGCTAAGGGCGTTGGTACGTCATAAATCCACATATTGATAGGTCCGGTAATTAATGTTTTCTTACCATTTTTATCAATCATTTTTCCTTCTTTGGCGCGAAGAAAATAATCTGGTCGAGTATCTTTTCCTTCTTTAAAATAAGTATCCGTTGTAAAATCGGCACGTTTTAACAACATTACCGAATCATTGACACGCTTCGCTTTATCAGCAATGATGATTCCATCTTCTTGCGTCATGCGAATGTTATATGCAATTCCAACTTTCGTTTTGAAATTTACTTTGAAAGCATCTTGCAAAATTTCTTGTTGACCTTGTGTAAACTTAGTTTTTTCAATAATATTCCCAATAGAATCGCGCTTACCTTCGGCATATACATCACCTGTATCCCAATTTAGTTCGATATAATCTGCATCAATAGTCATATCGCCGTAAACTACATGTGCCTTACGCAAAAGGTAAGTCATACGTTTTTTACGATTATGTATTTCGTCCTCGGAATTGTGCTCTACCACAAACTCTAATTTCTCTTTTACAGGGATAATAGTATCTAATTTTACAGAATCAGAAACTATCTTAGAGTGATCTTTATCGTTATTATTTTGCTTAACTTGTCCAAAAGAAACGGTGCAAACCATAACTGGACTAAAAAATAAAATCGATTTAATTGCCTTTGTAAACAAATTGAAAAACTTATTTTTTATAAATTGCGTCAAAATTAATCAAAAAAACAAACCTATAGTATGAGTTTAAAAATGATTAACATACAAAAGTATTTATTTTTTGCGATGATGATGGTATTTTCTACATTTTCATTTGCACAAAAAAAGCAAAATTTTGTAATTGTTATTGATGCTGGTCATGGTGGACATGATGCTGGAGCAAGGGGAGTCGCTGATTATGAAAAGAATATCACGTTAGATGTTTCGAAAAGATTAGCGGAGTTAATTAAGAAAAATCACAAAGATGTTAAAGTTGTTTTAACACGTGATACAGATATTTTTTTAGAATTATGGGAACGTACACGAATTTCAAATGATAATCATGCGAATTTATTTGTCTCGATTCACTGTAATTCGGCTGATAACAAAAGCGCAACAGGAACAGAAACATTTGTAATGGGATTGAAACGATCTAACGAAACAGATGAAGTTTCTAAACGTGAAAACTCGGTTGTGTTTTTAGAGAAAGATCAAGAACGTTACGAAAAATTTAATCCAAATGATCCGGAAGCGGTTATCGCTTTTGAGATTATGAATGCAGCTTATAAAGAACAATCTATTCGTTTTGCAGATTTGGTAGAAAAAGGTTTCGTAAATCGTGATTTCAGAAAAAGTAGAGGTGTTAAACAAGCAAATTTTCACGTGTTGAGAGGAAATGCTTCTCCTTCTGTTTTGGTAGAGTTAGGATTTATTTCGAATTATGATGAAGGAACATTTTTAGCATCAGACGAAGGAAAAGATAAAACGACGACTACAATTTATGAAGCTTTTAAACAATTCAAAAAAGAATATGATCGTAGAAGTGGAGTAGAGGACGAGGACGAAAAACCTAAACCAGTTAAAAAAGTTGAAAAACCTGTAGAAGGAAAAAAATTGAAGGTAAGGGTAATGGAGTCTAAAATGAAATTTTCTTCAACTTCGCCGCAATTAAGAGGTTTAACAGATTTAGATGTAATTCAGGAAGGTGATAATTACGTGTATTATTACGGAGAAACAGATTTACAATCTCGTGCAGATGATTTGTTGCAAACGGTAAAACGTAAAGGATTTTCTGGTGCAAAAATTGTAGAATTTGAAACGAATAAAAAATTAGAAGGTGGTAAAAATTATCGTGTTCAGTTTATGACATCAAATAAAAAATATAAAGACAAAGACGAAAAATTTAATGGATTGACAAATGTGTTGCGAGTAAAAGAAGGTGGACTTCAGAAATATTATTATGGCTCTGATAAAACAATGGAATCTGCTCAAAAAACATTGAAACAAGTACAAGACAAAGGTTTTAGAAACGCCTTTATCGTTACATTTAATGGTGAAGAACCAATGTAAACGTAATATAAAATGTTTCTTTACAAATTAAATTTTATTTTTGCATAAAATCATAACAAGTGAAGTTATCTAAAGAATTAAAAATAGGAGTTGTTACCATCTTAACCTTAGTAGGTTTTTTCATGCTATTCAATTTCTTAAAAGGTCAAAATATTTTTTCATCAGGACGTTTGTTTACTGTAAAATACGAAAATGTAAGCGGATTAGCTCCTTCTAAACCTGTTTCTGTAAACGGTTTGAGAGTTGGTCAGGTGAAAGAAATTAAAATTATAGATACTGCAAAACCTATCTATTTTGAAGTCGTGATTTCTGTCGAAAAAGATATTCAATTTTCGAAAAAAACAATTGCAGAAATTTACGAACCAGGAATTATGTCTGGACCAGAAGTTAGACTTTTATTAGACTATGGACCAGATGTAGCAAAAGATGGTGATTATTTACAAGGTCGTATTGCAGGCGGAATGTTAGATGGTTTGACGAAACAATTAACGCCAACACAAGCAAAGTTAGATAGTGTTTTATTAAGTTTTAATCAAACATTAGGAAGTGTAAACAATGTTTTGGATCCGTCAACTCAACAAGATATTAAAGCAATGTTGAGAAACTTGAATCATACAATTGATTCGTTCGACAAAACAGCGCAATCGTTGACTGCAACATCAAATAGTGCAAATAATTTGATCAAAACAAACGAAAAGACATTGAACACAACGCTTAACAATGCAAGTGCTACAATGGCTTCTGCAAAAGCTACGGTTGACAAATTTGGAAAAACTGCGGATAAATTAAACGCGTTAGAATTAGATCAAGTGATTAAGAATTTTGAAAATGCGTCTAAAAACTTAAATACATTGTTAGAAGATATGAATAATGGAAAAGGTTCTTTAGGAAAATTAGCAAAAGATGAAACGCTTGCTAACGAACTTGAAGCAACAATCAAAAATATGAATGAATTGGTAACAGACTTAAAGAAAAACCCAAGTCGTTATGTGAACATCTCTGTTTTTGGTAAAAAGCAACCAGTTCAGCCATAAAATCAAAACTAAAATTTAAATACTCAAAACTCACAAAAAGACTAATAAAAAATGATGAAGTACATTCCAAATGTAATCTTTCTTCTAATTATGATAGGAAGTATTTGGTTCTTTGCGCAAAACGTAAAGAAACTTATACGTAACATCAAATTAGGGAAAGAAATAGATCGTTTCGATCATCCTGCGGAAAGGTGGAAAACGATGGCTCGTGTGGCTTTAGGACAAGGTAAAATGACTGTTCGTCCTCTTGCTGGTATTCTACATGTTTTTGTTTATGTAGGATTTGTTTTAATCAATATCGAAGTATTAGAAATTATCATCGATGGTGTATTCGGAACACACCGTATTCTAAGTTTCTTAGGAGGTTTCTATAACGGAATGATAGGGTTTTTCGAGATTTTAGCCTTTTTGGTGATGGTTTCGTGTATCATTTTCTTCTGTAGAAGAAACTTTGTAAAAGTTGGACGTTTTTGGAAACCAGAAATGAAAGGCTGGGCAAAAGACGATGCTAATTATATCCTAATTATGGAGGTTGCATTTATGTTGGCTTTATTTACAATGAATGGTGCAGATCAAGTGTTACAAAAAATGGGTGCACCTCATTATATCGAAACAGGATCTTTTCCAATTTCTTCTTGGTTAACAGCACCAATTATTAGTCAATTCAACGACATCACATTTATTACAATTATAGAAAGAGCAGCTTGGTGGTTTCATATCATCGGAATTTTCTTTTTCTTAAATTATTTGTATTATTCAAAACATTTACACATCATTTTGGCTTTTCCAAATACATGGTTTTCTAAGTTAGAACCAAAAGGAGAATTCAATAATTTACAATCTGTAACAGATGAGGTAAAAATGATGATGGATCCAAATGCAGATCCTTACGCAGCACCTGCCGAACCACAGGGAGAGCCAGAAACATTTGGAGCAAAAGATATTTTTGATTTAAACAGAGTACAATTATTGAATGCCTACACATGTACGGAGTGTGGGCGTTGTACATCTGAATGTCCAGCAAATTTGACAGGGAAAAAATTATCTCCTCGAAAAATTATGATGGATACTCGTGATCGTTTAGAAGAAGTAAGTAAAAACATCGATGCAAACGGAAGTTTTGTGGATGATGGTAAAATGCTTGTCAACGATTACATTTCACCAGAAGAATTATGGGCATGTACATCTTGTAATGCATGTACACAGGCTTGTCCAGTAAATATCGATCCGTTATCAATTATTGTTGATTTACGTCGTTATTTGGTAATGGAACAATCTGCTGCACCAAACGAGTTGAACATGATGATGACAAATGTCGAAAACAATGGAGCTCCTTGGCAATTTAACAATGCGGATAGATTGAATTGGGCAAACGATTAAAATTGTAAAATACAATTACTCATTCTCAAAGAACTATTAATTTTTGTACATAACACACAAACACAGCACACATGGAAAATTTCTTAGAGGAAAAAATTGAAAACGGAGAAAGAGTAAGTCCTATTTTACCAGAAAATGTTAAAAATTATTTAATTGACATTGATGGAACAATTTGCGATGATATTCCAAACGAAGAACCAGAACGTATGCTAACAGCAGAATTATATCCAGATGCTTTAGAAACATTAAACAAATGGTACGACGAAGGACATATTATCACATTTTTTACATCACGTACAGAAGAACATCGTGAGTACACAGAAATTTGGTTGAAAAAACATGGTTTCAAATACCATGGACTTTTAATGGGAAAACCTCGTGGAGGAAATTATCATTGGGTTGACAACCATTTAGTAAAAGCGACACGATACAATGGTAAATTTACAGATTTGGTTGAAAAAAATGTTTCGATTCAAGTTTTTGATGATGGAAAACATTAAACTAAATCCATTCAAATAACACAAAGACTACAAAAAAATATGTCAAATATTACAGTTAAAACAATGGCTCAATATATGGCCGAAGGCAAACAACCAGAAGTTTTGTTTTGGGTTGGTTGCGCCGGAAGTTTTGATGACAGAGCTAAAAAAATAACACGAGCATTCGTTAAAATTTTAAATAATATTGGCGTAGAATTCGCCGTTTTAGGAACAGAAGAATCGTGTACAGGTGATCCTGCAAAGCGTGCTGGTAACGAATTTGTTTTCCAAATGCAAGCTATGATGAATATTGAAGTTCTGAATGCTTACGAAGTGAAAAAGATCGTTACAACTTGTCCACATTGTTTCAATACGTTGAAAAATGAATATCCAAGTTTAGGTGGAGAGTATGAAGTTTTGCATCATTCTCAATATTTACAGCAGTTAATCAACGAAGGTAAATTGAAATTAGAAGGTTCTGAAACGTTCAAAGGAAGACGAATCACTTTCCACGATCCTTGTTATTTAGGTCGCGGTAACGATGTGTACGAAGCGCCTCGCGAATTAATCGAAAAATTAGATGCCGAATTAGTCGAAATGAAACGTTGCAAAACACGTGGATTATGTTGTGGTGCTGGTGGAGCGCAGATGTTCAAAGAACCAGAAAAAGGAAACAAAGACATCAATGTAGAACGTACAGAAGAGGCTTTAGAGAAAGAGCCGCACATTATCGCAACAGGTTGTCCATTTTGTAATACAATGATGACAGACGGTGTAAAACACTTCGAAAAAGAATCAACGGTTATGGTAAAAGACTTAGCTGAATTGATTATGGAAGCGAAAGATTTATAATCGAATTTATAAAAATAATATAAAAAAGCCATCTCTTTGAGATGGCTTTTTTATGTAAAAATTTTAGCTTTCTAACATCTAACATCTAACATCTAACATCTAACATCTAACATCTAACATCTAACATCTAACATCTAACATCTAACATCTAACA
>NZ_JACAGG010000001.1:30015-87034 GCF_030324375.1 Empedobacter sp. R132-2 | reverse complement strand
TCTAAAATTTCCGTATCTTTGAAACACAAATTTTAAACAAAGAGAAAATGAATTTAGCAGACGATTCAAGAATTTGGATTTTTCAAGCCAATCGTAAATTCTCAACAGAAGAAAAGCAAGCTATTACAGCTAAACTAAATACTTTTATAGCGGATTGGAATGCGCATGGCGCTGAACTTTTAGCTGATTTTGATTTACCTTATGATCAATTTATTGTAGTTGGTGTAGACGAAAATCAAGCGACAGCAAGTGGTTGTTCTATCGATAAATTAACGAAAATCGTACGCGAAATTGATGCAGATTATTCGTTCGATTTATTGAACAGAATGTTAGTTTCGTATGAAAATGAACAGGAAGTTTTTATCGAAAAATTACCAACATTCAAACAAAAAGTAAAAGAAGGAGAAATCAAAAATGTAAAAGTTTTCAATAATGGAATTTCTTCTTTGAATGATTTTAAGCAAAATTGGTTATTACCGATTGAAGAAAGTTGGGCGAAAACATTATTAAATTAAACGCTTAAAATCCAAAAAATATTAAAGCCGAGTTTAGAAATAAGCTCGGTTTTATTTTTGATAAAATATTGTTTAAAAAACACTATTTTTACGTAATAATAAATTAAAAATACTATGAAAAACAAAGGATGTCTTATTGGCGGAGTGATTCTTTTACTTCTTGCAGGAATCGTTTTCTGGGGAATTGGAGTTTCGAATACGATCAAAACAACAGACCAAGGTGTGCAAAAACAATGGTCGAATGTAGAAAATACATATCAAAAACGTTCAGATTTAGTTCCAAATTTAGTGAACACGGTAAAAGGTGCTGCGAATATGGAAAAAGAAACGTTAACAGCTGTGATTGATGCACGTGCAAAAGCGACTTCTAATCAAATTAAAATTGATGATCCAAGTCAATTAACAGATGCAAATATTGCGAAATTTCAACAAGCTCAAGATCAATTAGGATCTACATTAAGCCGCTTATTGGTTTCTGTTGAAAAATATCCAGATATTAAATTCAATCAAAACTTTACTTCTTTACAAGCAGAATTATCTTCTATCGAACAAGAAGTTTTATTTGAAAGAAAAAAATACAACGATGCTGCAGAGAAATTTAACAACATGATTGTAACTTTCCCTAACAGCTTAATCGCTGGTTTTACAGGTGCTACGAAAAAAGGTTATTTCAAAGCTGCTGCAGGATCTGAGAATGCTCCTAAAGTAGAATTCTAATCATTATGGGAAATAAGAAACATAAATTTCTTTCCTCTAAAGATGAAAAAAAAATAATCGAAGCCATCCAAAAAGCGGAGAAAAATACAAGTGGGGAAATTCGAGTTCATATTGAATTCGAATCTTCTCCCAATCATTTTGACAAAGCTTTAGAAGTTTTCGAGCAATTGGAAATGCACAAAACCAAAGATAGAAATGGTGTGTTGTTTCATGTTTCACCAACCGATCATAACTTTACAATTATTGGTGATAAAGGAATTGATCAAGTGACACCAGATGATTTTTGGGATGATATAAAAGAAGAGGTCATCAAGCATTTCAAAAAAGAACATTATGTAAAAGGGCTTTGTGAAGGAATAAAAAAAACAGGCAAAGCACTTAAAAAATATTTTCCTTATCAAGAGGATGATACAAACGAATTACCAGATGAAATTAGCTACAGTTAAATACTTTTTTCTAACTTTTTTTCTTTCAATTTTAACCGTTTTTGGGCAGACACCGGATGAATTGGTGAAGATGGAACATCCGCCTAAAAAGCTTGTGCAAGATTATGCACATGTTTTTGATGCAATGCAATTGGATGAATTAGAACGAAAATTAGTAGCCTATGATGATTCAACATCTACTCAAATTTTGGTATTAACAGTGAAGTCTCTAGATGGTTATCCGTTAGAAATGTTTGCAAATGATATTGGTGAAAAATGGAAAGTTGGTACACAAGGAAAAGATAATGGAGTTGTAATTGTTTTAAGTGAACAAGATCGTAAGATTACGATTAGAACAGGTTATGGAGCTCAAATTTATTTACCGCCAAGTGTCAACAAATCGATTATTGACAATGTTATTATTCCGTATTTCAAACAAGGTGATTATGCTGGTGGAATAAATGCTGGAGTCAATTCTATTTTTCAAGCTTTTGCAGGAAAATATAAGCAAGACAAACCAAAATCGCAAGAACCAGAAATGGATTGGCTTGCATTGATTTTTGCCATAGGATTTTTCATTTTTATCTTTATTATTATTTCGAAAGGTAAAGGAGGAAATAATGGAGGAAATGGTGGCAGACGAAGAAGTTTGTTAGATGATATTATCATTATGAACACAGGAAGTTCTGTTTTCGGTGGCGGAGGTTTCGGCTCAGGAGGTAGTTCTTGGGGTGGATCATCTGGTGGCGGAGGCGGCTTTGGTGGTTTCGGAGGCGGAAGCTTCGGAGGCGGAGGAGCATCTGGTAGTTGGTAGAAATACTATTTTGATTAATGAATTTTAAAATTGTCACAAATATTGAAACTGATATTTTTTATTTAATTATTAATGAATTAGTAAAAGATAAATGGAAAATTATTTGTGAATATGATGATGAAATTTTTGATAAATCAATTGATTTCGACTTTTACAAATTAGCTAAAAATGAAAAAATAATTTTGTTTGCTTGGGACAACTGGTTTGAAGGAGAGATAAAAGCTGAAATTGAAATTCTAAAAGAGTTAGCTGTTCAATATAAGTTTGATTTAAACTTTAATGAAGCAAATTTTCTTCAAGATGAATATATTACAGAAAGAATGAAAAATCTTTTAAAATTTCACGAATAAACCCAAAAATCCGAACGAAACCGTTCGGATTTTTTTATGACTGAACATTATTCGTTAAATTCGTTTTCTAAATCAGTTTATGGAACTTCTCAATCATATTTACACCAATCAACGCAGCAATACAAACGATACGTCGGATGCGAGATCAGAATATCAGCGTGATTATGATCGTATTATTTTTTCGTCTGCCTTTCGTCGTTTGCAGAACAAAACGCAAGTTTTTCCTTTGCCAGGAAGTGTATTTGTCCACAATCGATTGACGCATTCGTTAGAGGTTTCGTCTGTTGGACGCTCGATGGGAAATTTGGTAGGAAAGTTTATTTCCGAAAATTATAAATTAACAAAAGAATCACAAGAATTTTATAAATATAGTATTCACGATGTTATTTCAGCGGCATGTTTGTGTCACGATATCGGAAATCCAGCTTTTGGACATTCGGGCGAAGATGCAATTGCTTCTTATTTTGATCGCCATGAAACAGATTTGAAACAATATTTTACTGAAGCCGAATGGGCTGATTTAATCAATTTTGAAGGAAACGCAAATGCAATTCGAATTTTAACACAACAACAAAACGGAAAATCGGAAGGTGGTTTACGTTTGACGTATTCAACATTGGCTGCGATTGCAAAATATCCATGTGAATCGGTTGCAAAAGATAAAAATCAATTGCATCGTAAGAAATTTGGATTTTTTCAGGCGCAAAAGGAAGCTTTCCGAACAATTGCTGAAAAAACGAATATGATTTTGGAACAAGATTCACCAATTATTTACAAGCGACATCCGTTTGTGTGGTTGGTAGAGGCGGCTGACGATATTTGTTATTCGATTATCGATGTCGAAGATTCGCAACGTTTAGGAATTATTGATCATGATAAATGCCGAAAATTATTTTTGAATTTAGTTGAATCTTTAGATCCATCTCAAATTGATAAAACAAAAAATACATTAAAATCAATTTCAGATAAAAATGATCGAATAGCCTATTTACGTGCAAAATCAATTAATTTATTGACGCAAAAATCGGTTGAAGTTTACCAAAATAATTTTGATCAAATTGTAAAAGGAGAATTTAAAACGGCGTTATTAGATGTGATTAAAAATGAAACGGAACAAGTAACGAAACGAGTTTTAGACGAAATTCAACGTTTCTCGATTGAAAATATTTATAATCATCGTTCTGTTCTCGAAATTGAAAATGCAGGTTATAATGTAATGTCAGAATTGCTTTCGCAATTTATTCCTCCAATTTTAAAAGATGAAAAAGAACGCAAAACGTTTGAGAAAAAAGCCTTGCGTTTAGTTCCTGCTCAGTTTTTATATGAGAAAGGAACAAAGTATCAAAAGGTAATGGGAATTTTGGATTATGTTTCGGGAATGACTGATAATTACGCAACAGAATTATATCGTCGTATCAAAGGAATCGAAATTGGAATGACGATTTAAGTACGAAGTTAGAAATACGAAGCTCGAATTTAGAGAAATTGTCATGCTGAACTCGTTTCAGTATCTCATCAAAAATTAGCGAATTTGTTATTCCGACGAATGGAGGAATCTATAGATTCTTCATTTCGCTGAAGCTATATTCAGAATGACAAAAAATAATGAATTCTACGT
The DNA here is from genome assembly GCF_030324375.1 of Empedobacter sp. R132-2. Classification (NCBI taxonomy): domain Bacteria; kingdom Pseudomonadati; phylum Bacteroidota; class Flavobacteriia; order Flavobacteriales; family Weeksellaceae; genus Empedobacter; species Empedobacter sp. R132-2. The sequence goes on along the minus strand of NZ_JACAGG010000001.1, from coordinate 82,595 downwards.
TTCGTAAACTAGATAACTAATTTCTAGTCTCGAATAACGAATAACTAAATAACATCACACAATAATGAAAAATGTAACAATACGAGAAGCAAGAAAAGAAGATTGTCCTCGAATTTTAGAGTTAATTCACGAATTAGCTTTATACGAAAAAGCACCAGACGAAGTAACGGTAACCTTAGAAGAAATGGAAGAATGCGGGTTTGGAGATAAACCAGTTTGGGGTTCTTTGGTTGCAGAAGTGGACGGAAATGTGGAAGGAATTGCGTTGCATTACGATCGTTATTCGACTTGGAAAGGACGCAGATTATATTTGGAGGATTTGATTGTAACCGAAAAAATGCGCGGTTCTGGAATTGGTAAATTATTATTGGATGAATTAATTGTTTATGGAAAAGCGAATAATTACCACGGAATGGTTTGGCAAGTTCTGGATTGGAATGAACCTGCAATTAATTTCTATAAAAAATATAACGCAGATTTTGATCCAGAATGGATTAATGTTTCGGTGAATTTTTAATAACAAAAAACTCCAACTTGATGAAAAGTTGGAGTTTATATTTTTGCTTAACGCTATTTCATAAAACTTTCATACCATTTCCATAAAATAATTCCTGTACAAACCGAAACATTAAGCGAATGTTTTGTTCCTGATTGTGGAATTTCGATACACGTATCACATTGATCAATGATTGATTGTTGCACACCATCAACCTCATTTCCCATCACAATTGCATATTTCTGAGATTGGTCAACTTCAAATTCATTTAACAAAACAGAACCTTCCGTTTGTTCAATCGTTACAATTTGATAACCATCTTCTTTTAATTTAGCAACCAATTCATTCGAATCTTTCACATATTCCCAATCAACAGAATTTTCTGCACCAATGGCCGTTTTATGAATTTCTTTATGAGGTGGAGTTGCTGTAATTCCACACAAATAAATTTTATCAATTAAAAATGCATCCGAAGTTCTAAAAACTGCACCAACATTGTGCATACTTCTCACATTATCCAACACCACAACAATCGGGTGTTTTTCAATAGCTTTATATTCTTCCGCAGAAACGCGACCTAATTCGTCTAATTTTAGTTTTCTCATCACTTCGTTTTTAACTAACTTAGCTGTTCAAAATTTATAATAATTTGACAAAAGTAGTAAAGAATAAGGAAACTCCTCTAATGAAACAATATAACACCATCAAGGCGAAATATCCTGATGCAATGTTGTTGTTCCGTGTGGGAGATTTTTACGAAACATTTGGAGAAGATGCTGTGCGAGCTTCTCGCATTTTAGATATAGTTTTAACAAAACGCGCCAATGGTTCTGATAATAGTGCTTTGGCAGGGTTTCCTCATCATAGTTTGAATACTTATTTACCGAAATTGGTGAAAGCCGGTTTACGCGTTGCAATTTGTGATCAGCTCGAAGATCCAAAGATGGTAAAAGGTATCGTAAAACGTGGTGTTACAGAATTGGTAACGCCTGGTGTTGCGTTGCAAGATGAGGTTTTATCGTCAAAATCGAATAACTTTTTGATGGCTGTTCATCAAGGTGATAAAGCTTTTGGAATTGCGTTGTTAGATGTTTCGACAGGAGAATTTTTGGTTTCGGAAGGACAAGAAGATCAAGTAGCGAAAATTATTCAATCGTTTCGACCAAGTGAAGTGATTTACCAAAAACGTGTTAAATATAATTTTTCTGATGTCAAAAGTAAATTTTTGTTGGATGATTGGGCTTTTCAATATGATTTTGCAGTTGATAAATTAACCAATCTTTTTAAAACTAAGAATCTAAAAGGTTTTGGAATTGAGGATTTAAAAGATGGAATCATTTCTGCGGGTGCAATTTTAGCTTATTTGGATGACACACATCACTTCGAAATTCAGCATCTAACATCTATTCAGCGTCTTAATCAAGATAGTTTTGTGTGGATGGATCCATTTACGATTCGCAATCTCGAATTGGTTTATTCTCCACATCCAAAAGGTGTTACGTTATTAAATGTTTTAGACGATACCAAAACTCCGATGGGAGCACGTTTGTTGAATCGTTGGATGGTAATGGTGTTGAAAGATTTGAAATCAATTCAACGTCGTCAAAATATTGTCGAATACTTCTACAAATTTGGAGATTTACGTTACGATTTGCGAGAAAAATTAGGTCAATTAACCGATTTAGAACGTTTGGCTGGAAAAGTTTCGACAGGTAAAATTACACCTCGTCAATTGCAACAATTAGCACAAAGTTTGAAAATTTCGGAAGAAATAAAAGAAGTTGCTGAACAATCGAATATCAAAGAAGTTGCAGATTTATTTTCTCGAATCGAACCAATTGATCATTTAACACAAAAGATTTTTGATACACTTTCTAACGAGCCTCCGCATCAAATTGTAAAAGGAAATGTAATTAGAGAAGGTGTTTCAGAAGAATTGGATCGATTACGAAAAATTCAGTTTTCTGGAAAAGATTATTTGGATCAAATGTGTCAACGCGAAACAGAACGAACTGGAATTTCGTCCTTGAAAATTGCATTCAATAATGTGTTTGGTTATTATATTGAAGTTCGAAATACGCACAAAGATAAAGTGCCAGAAGAATGGATTCGTAAGCAAACTTTGGTGAATGCAGAGCGTTATATTACCGAAGAATTAAAAGAGTACGAAACACAAATTCTTGGTGCAGAAGAAAAAATTCTTGCTATAGAAAATCAATTATTTATTGAATTGTTACAAGAAATTATCACTAAACTTTTACCGATTCAACAAACGGCAAAAGCAATTGCATTTTTGGATGTTTTGTCAACTTTTGCAGAAATAGCAGAGAAAAATAATTACACAAAACCTTCTCTTAATGATGGTTTTGAACTAAATATAAAAGAAGGTCGTCATGCTGTGATTGAGCAACAATTACCAATTGGTGAACAATATGTGTCGAATAATGTTGAGTTAAATTCGGATCATCAGCAAATTATTATGATTACTGGACCAAATATGTCTGGTAAATCGGCGCTTTTACGTCAAACTGCTTTGATTGTTTTGATGGCGCAAATGGGAAGTTTTGTTCCAGCTCAAGCTGCAGATTTAGGAATCATTGATAAAGTTTTTACTCGAGTTGGTGCTTCAGATAATATTTCATCAGGTGAATCGACATTTATGGTCGAAATGAATGAGACAGCAAGTATCTTAAATAACATTTCGGAACGAAGTTTGATTTTATTGGATGAAATTGGTCGAGGAACTTCGACTTACGATGGAATTTCGATTGCATGGGCAATTGCAGAATTTTTACATCAAAGTGCCTTGAAACCAAAAACATTGTTTGCAACGCATTATCATGAATTGAATGAAATGTCAAAATCGATGGAACGTATCAAAAACTTTAATGTTAGTATCAAAGAAACAAAAGATACAATATTATTTTTGAGAAAATTAGTTCCAGGAGGAAGTGAGCACAGTTTTGGTATACATGTTGCTAAAATGGCTGGGATGCCAAAACGAGTGGTGGACAGAGCAAATGATGTGTTGAAAATTTTGGAAGCAACGAAAACAGATGAAGGAATCTCGAATAAAACGGAGAAAATAACGCAAGATAATATGCAATTAAGTTTCTTTCAGTTAGATGATCCAATTTTAGATTCTATAAGAGAAGAAATTCTGAACACAGATATCAATACGTTAACACCTGTTGAAGCATTGATGAAATTGAACGAAATCAAAAAGAAACTTGGTAAATAAACTTAAAAATATGAAGAAAATAATTTTAACTGTAGCAGGAGCTTTAGTATTAGCTTCTTGTGCTACAAACCCTGTTACCGGACGTAAATCGTTGTCATTAGTTTCTAATGCAGATTTATTTCCGACAGCTTACAATCAATATTCTCAGGTTCTTAAACAAGGGAAAGTAATTACAGGTACTGCCGATGCTAAAATGGTGCAAACAGTAGGGGAACGTTTAAAATATGCCGCTGAAAAATATTATCAAGAAAAGGGAATATCTTCTCAATTACAAGGTTATCAATGGCAATTTACGTTGTTAAATGCAAACGAAGTAAATGCATGGTGTATGCCTGGAGGTAAAGTTGCGGTTTATTCAGGTATTTTACCTGTTACCAAAGATGCAACGGGATTGGCTGTTGTTTTAGGTCACGAAATTGGTCACGCTTTGGCTGGTCATAGTGCGGAGCAAGCTTCTCAGCAAATGGCCGCACAAGGTTTAGGACAAATAGTTGGTGGATCCATTGGAAATGCAGAATATGCAAAAGTTTTTGAACAATTATATCCTGTAGGTGCACAAGTTGGTTTACTAAACTATTCTCGTAAAATGGAATTAGATGCTGATGTTACAGGATTGTATTTAATGGCGATGGCGGGTTATGATCCTTCTCAAGCAATTCCTTTTTGGGAACGTATGGCGGCGAAAAGTGGAAATGCAGGAGTTTCAGAATTCTTGAGTACTCACCCTTCGGATGCGACGCGTATGGCTAAAATAAAGGAAGCCTTACCAACTGCTTTAGCATATTACAATGCAAGTCCGTATAAAGGAAAATAGAATAGTTTTTATTCATTTGTAAAATATAAGCGAGTTAATTTGATAAATTGATTCGCTTTTTTTATATTTAGTATTCAAAACCACAATTAAAATTAAAATGATTAACAATTTTAGAATCAATTCGTTTTCTGAATATAAGAAAGCGTATAAAAAAAGTGTCGAGGAGCCTGAAAAATTTTGGGATAAAATTGCTGGAAACTTCGTTTGGCAAAAGAAATGGGACAAAACACTTGAATATAATTTTGAACAAGCAGATTTTAAATGGTTTCAAGGTGGACAACTAAATATTACCGAAAATGTTTTGGATCGTCATTTGGAAAAAAATGGAAACAAAACAGCTTTAATTTGGGAACCAAATAATCCTTTAGAGGAATCTAGAATTATTACATATCGTCAATTGCATTCAAAAGTTTGCCAATTTGCGAATGTCTTAAAAAATAATGGCGTACAAAAAGGAGATCGTGTGTGTATTTATATGCCAATGATTCCAGAATTAGCCATCGCGATGTTAGCTTGTGCTCGTATTGGCGCGGTACATTCTATTGTTTTTGCAGGATTTTCTTCTGCTGCAATTGCCTCTCGTATCAACGATGCGCAATGTAAGGTTTTGGTGACAGCAAACGAAGTTTTTCGTGGAACGAAATCAATTAACTTAAAAGCAATTTGTGATGAAGCCTTAAAAGATTGTGCTTCTATTCAGTCGTGTATTGTTTATCGACGTGCTATCGAGCCTACTTCTATGGTTGGTGGACGTGATAAATTTTGGATTGATGAAATGCATAAGGTAGACGATAATTGTCCTGCGGAAATTATGGATGCCGAAGATCCTTTGTTTATTTTGTATACTTCTGGTTCTACAGGAAAACCAAAAGGAATGGTGCATACATGTGGTGGATATATGGTGGAAACGGCTTATTCGTTCGATAATATTTTTCAAATGGAGCACAACGATATTTATTGGTGTACAGCAGATATCGGTTGGATTACAGGACATAGTTACATTATTTATGGACCTTTGGCTTGTGGAGCAACTTCAGTAATGTTCGAAGGAATTCCAAGTTTTCCTGATTTTGGACGTTTTTGGGAAATTGTCGAAAAATTAAAAGTGACACATTTCTATACAGCTCCAACAGCAATTCGTTCGTTAGCTCGTGAATCCTTAGATTATGTCGAGAAATATGATTTATCAAGTCTTAAAGTTTTAGGATCAGTTGGTGAACCAATTAACGAGGAAGCTTGGCACTGGTTTAATGATTATATTGGAAAAGGAAATTGTCCAATTGTAGATACATGGTGGCAAACAGAAACGGGATCTATTTTGATTTCGCCATTAGCAGGAATTACGCCGCTTCGTCCAACGTTTGCAACATTACCGCTTCCAGGAATTCAGCCAGTTTTAATGGATGAACATGGAAAAGAAGTAGAAGCAGTAAATGAAAAAGCAGAAGGACGTTTAGCAATTAAATTTCCTTGGCCATCTATGGCTCGTACTATTTATGGTAATCATAAACGCTATGTAGAAACCTATTTTTCAACATTTCCGGGATATTATTTTACAGGAGATGGAGCGTATCGTGATGTAATGGAAAATTATCGAATTACAGGACGTGTAGATGATGTAGTGATTGTTTCTGGACACAATTTAGGAACTGCACCAATAGAAAATGCGATAAATGAACACGAAGCTGTAGCAGAAAGCGCGGTTGTTGGTTATCCTCATGATATCAAAGGAAATGCATTGTATGCTTATGTGATTTTGCAAGATGGAGTACAAGGTTCACCAGAACTTGAAGCAGAAATAAAAAATGGAGTTTCTAAATTAATTGGAGCAATTGCAAAGCCAGATAAAATACAGTTTGTTTCAGGTTTACCAAAAACGCGAAGCGGAAAAATTATGCGTCGTATTTTAAGAAAAATAGCAAGCAACGAAACTGATTTTGGCGATACATCAACATTATTAGATCCAGATGTTGTAACTGTTATTCAGAAAGGAAAAGTTTAAAGTAAGGCTGAGGTTAAGATTTAGTCTAAGCTTATCAAAATAATTTTCAAAACAAAAAGCATTACCCAAAAAGTAATGCTTTTTTGGTTTGATTATTTTGGATAAATTTTCTCTTCTAAATTTCCTTTATATAGCCGATATTCAATGCATTTTTTGTAATTTTGTTGACTTTTTAAAGGTATGATAAAAATTTCACCAGTTTTAGAATCGTATTTAGATCATCATGTGGATCAAGAACCTGAAATCTTGAGCCGTTTACGTGTTGAAACTTATCAATGTACAACGCAGCCACACATGATTTCGGGAGAATATCAAGGTCGTTTGTTAAGTATTTTGTCAAAGATTTTAGCCCCAAAAACTATTTTAGAGTTAGGAACTTTTACAGGTTACGCAACATTGTGTTTGGCAGAAGGTTTGATTGCTGATGGAAAAATCATTACGATGGATAAAAATGATGAATTGGAATATTTGTGCAGAAAATATTTTGATGAATCTGAATTTGCTTCAAAAATTGATTTTAGAATCAATGATGCACGCGAAGAATTAGAAACAATCGAGAAAAATTCTGTAGATTTAGCTTTTATTGATGCTGATAAAGAGAGTTATCCTTATTATTTTGAAAAAGTTTTAGAACTTTTACGTCCAGGAGGAACCATGTTAGTTGACAATGTTTTGTGGTACGGAAAAGTAATGATGGAAGAGGAAGATAAAAAAGATCCTTCGACAAAAATTTTGAAAGAATTTAATGAAATGGTAACGAAAGACAAACGAGTAGAGTCGATAATTTTACCAATTCGTGACGGAATTACGTTAATTCGAAAAAAATAATGAAGTACGCCATTTGTCAAGTAAGTGTTGCGCCATTGCGCTACGAAGCAAGAGATTCATCAGAAATGGTGAGTCAGGTTTTGTTTGGAGAAAAGTTGATTATTTTAGAAGAATTAGAAAAATGGACTAAAGTTCAGTTAGCTTTTGATGGTTACGAAGGTTGGCTAGATCCAAAACAAATTGTAGAAATTTCGGAAGAAGAATATAATAAAGATTCGATCGAGAAATTTGCAATTAATCCGTATAATCATGCGATGGAAAATGGCTTGCCAATGACGTTGACAATTGGAGCTGAGGTTCGTACTTTGAATGAAAGTAAAATCAAAATTGGTCCAAAATGTTTTGAATATTTTGGGGTATATACGTCTGGTAAAAAATCAAAAGATCAATTGGTAGAAATTGCAAAAGCCTATCTAAATGTACCTTATTTGTGGGGAGGAAAATCTTCGTTCGGTATTGATTGTTCTGGTTTAACGCAACAAGTGTACAAAATAGGTGGCTATAAAATTCCAAGAGATGCTTATCAACAAGCGGAAATGGGTGAAGTTTTGAGTTTTGTAGAAGAAGCAGAACCAGGTGATTTAGCTTTTTTTGATAATGCAGAAGGTCTAATTATTCATGTCGGAATTATGTGTGGCAATGGAAAAATTTTGCACGCACACGGAAAAGTTAGAATTGATCCAATCGATACAAATGGAATTTTCAATACCGATTCTCAAAAATATTCGCATAAACTGCGATGCATTCGAAAATTAATTCCTTAATAATAGAGCAAAAATCATTTCGAAAGAAATGATTTTTTTGTTTTAATTGAAATCAAATCTAAATAGGATATAATCAAGTATTAAACTATTTTTTAATTGGATTTAGCTGTAACTTTAGTAAACACTAATCGATTGAAATAATGTCTATAAAAATTCCTGAAAATTTAAAAGGGTTATCTGATTCTGAAGTCAAAAAAGCTCAACAACAATACGGAGATAATGCTATAAAGGGTGAACAGAATTCTGCTTGGTATAGTTTATTATTTGATATTCTAAAAGAACCAATGACGCTAATTTTGATTGCTGTATCAATTATTTATGTGTTGGTTGGTGATTTGGGCGAAGCTGCATTTATGTTTGTGGCTATTGTTGCTGTGACAGGAATTTCATTTTACCAAGGTTCTCGTAATCAAAAAGCTCTGCAAGAGTTAGAAAAGTTGAACGAACCTTTGAGTTCAGTTATTCGTAATGGACGATTAGTTGAGATACCAACACACGAAATTACAATTGGTGATTTGTGTATTACGGAAGAAGGAAAAATGATTAATGCGGATGGAAATATTGTTCATAGTAATGATTTTTCGGTGAATGAATCGGCTTTAACAGGCGAAAGTATGTCAGTTTTTAAAGATATAGATCATCCAGAAATTTACAGTGGAACTTTGACAGTTTCTGGTTTGGCTATTTTTGAAGTGACAGCCATTGGAGCAGAAACGAAGTTGGGAAAAATAGGAACGTCAATTTTATCTATAAAAGAAGAAAAATCGCCTTTGCAATTGCAGATAGAAAAATTTGTGAAAGGAATGGCAATCATTGGAATTATTGTTTTTGCAATGGTTTGCGGATTCAATTATTTTCAAACAAAAGACATTGTAAGTAGTTTATTAAACGGTTTGACTTTGGCAATGTCTATTTTACCCGAAGAAATACCAGTTGCATTTACTACATTTATGGCATTGGGTTCATGGAAATTATTACGCGAAGGAATTATTGTAAAAAAGAGTAGCGTTGTCGAAACTTTAGGAAGCACAACTGTTATTTGTAGTGATAAAACAGGCACAATTACCGAAAATTCGATGAAATTGAAAGCGATTTATGATGCAAAAATGTCTACGGTTTTTGATGAAATTCAATTCAATGATGTCGAAATTTCTAAGATTATACAATATGCGATGTGGAGTAGTGAACCTGTTCCATTCGATCCAATGGAAAAAACGTTGCACCGAGTTTACGAACAAACACAGGTTGATGAGCGCAATCAATATCAAATGTTTTTCGAATATCCTTTATCTGGAAAACCTCCGATGATGACGCATTGTTTTAAAAATAAAGATAATCAACGAATAATTGCGGCAAAAGGTGCTCCAGAAGCTATTTTACAAGTTTCGAATCTTTCTGATCAACAAAAAGATCATTTACGAAACGTTATTCGCGATTTTGGAACAAAAGGTTTCCGACTTTTGGGTGTTGCAAAATCTACTTTTAATTCAAACGATTTTCCAAAACAACAACAAGATTTACCTTTTGAATTGTTAGGTTTTGTTGTCTTTTATGATCCGCCTAAAAAGGGAATAAATGAGGTTTTCGAGAAAATATATAATGCCGGAATAAAAGTAAAAGTAATTACAGGCGATAATGCCGAAACTACGATGAGTATTGCGAATCAGGCAGGAATTATTCATGCTGAAGATAGTATTACAGGAAGTGAAATTACACAACTTTCTGAAAAAGAATTATTAAAAGCAGCCGACGAAAAAGTCTTATTTGCACGAATGTTTCCCGAAGCAAAATTAGCCGTCGTGAAAGCTTTGAAAGAGGATGGAGAAGTAGTTGCAATGTTGGGCGACGGAGTAAACGATGGACCAGCATTGAAAGCCGCACACATTGGTGTTGCAATGGGCGAAAAAGGAACTGAAATAGCCAAACAAGCTGCGCAATTAATTTTAACAAATGATGATTTAGGAAAATTAGTTATCGGAATAGCTGCTGGAAGACGCATTTATACGAATCTTAAAAAAGCTGTTCAATACATTATCTCGATTCATATTCCAATTATATTAATTGTTTCATTGCCGTTGTTTTTAGGTTGGGCTTTTCCGCAAATTTTCACACCGGTTCATGTTATTTTCTTAGAATTGGTAATGGGACCAACCTGTTCTATTGTGTATGAAAACGAGCCTTTAGAGAAAAATTCTATGAACGAAAAACCTCGTCCTATGACGGAAACTTTTCTGAATTGGAAAGAACTTTCAACAAGTATTATTCAAGGAATTATCATCACATTAGGATTGCTTTTTGTTTATCAATACACTTATCAGTTAGGCGGAAATGAAGAGAAAACCCGAGCAATGGTTTTTACAACGTTGATTTTCTCAAATGTTTGGTTAAGTTTAACGAATAGATCGTTTTATTATAGCTTGTGGTCAAGTTTTAAAAATAAAAATAATTTAATGGTTGGCGTTACAATTCTTACATTGCTTATACTTTTTGCAATACTGTATATAAAGCCAATTTCTTTATTTTTTAAAGTTTCTTCGTTGAATCTAAAAGAATTAGGAATGGCGATGCTTGTAGCAATGTTATCTGTATTGTGGTTTGAAGTTTATAAATGGATTAAACGTAGGAGAAAAAATTGAGTAAAATGGTAATATTTAGGTTTATTGATTCGTTATAACGAATCAATAAACTCAACTGTTTTTGCCAAAGTCGGCGTCCTATTCTCTTTGTAAGGTGTATGTTTTGCATCAGGAACAAGATAACTTTCTTTTCTTCCTTTTACATTGTTGATAATTCCATTTACTTGCTCAATCGAACCATATTCATCATCAATTCCTTGAATAACCAAAGTTGGACATTCGATGTTTTGCAATTCTTTTCGAATATCAAAATCAATAAAATCTGGGCGTAACCAAGTTTCTGTCCACATCTCAAAAACTTTCTGCGTTTTATCGCCATGATATTTTGTCAAACGTTCTTTCAAATTAGTTTCTGCATATGCAATTTTTGCATCTCTGATTCCTTGTAAAGAAATTTCTTCTACAATAATGTGCGAACCAACTACAACAATTCCTTTTAAATTTTGATGATATTTCGAAGCATAAAGTAACGCAATCGATCCGCCATCGCTATGTCCAAATAAAATAATGTCTTTGAAGTTGAAATATTGAACCAAATCATTTAGAAAATCTGCTTCATCATGCATGTAAGTCAATTCGCGACGATCAATGGTAAAAGGCGACGATTTTCCATAACCTTTTCTATCGTAGATGAATAAATTACAATTTGTTTTTTCGGCAACTTCTTTTGGGAAATCTCTCCAAAGTTGGGTGCAACCTAAGGAATCGTGTAAAAAAATAAGTGTTGGATTTTCTGGATTTATTTCGTGGTGAACATAATGAATATTGGCGTTGTTGATTTCTAAACTATTTTCTATTTCCATTTTATGTAGTGATTTTTTCGAAAGCTAAAGATAACAAAAATGCCTCGATTTTATTTATTCGAGGCATTTATATCATGATGATTAAAAATTATTATTTAATAAAATCTGTAATAATTTCTAAGGTTTTTGCTTTTGCAGTTTCTAAATCGTCGTTCAATAAAATGATATCAAACTCTTTAGCTTTTTCCATTTCAATTCCTGCTTTATCAATACGTTGTTTCAATTTATCTTCGCTTTCTGTGTTGCGAGAAATTAAACGTTCTTTCAATATTTCCAAAGATGGAGGATTTACAAATACTGTTAAACATTGATCTCCGTACAATTTTTTGATATTCAATGCACCAATAACATCAATATCAAAAATTACAGAATTTCCTTCAGATGTAATGCGATCAACTTCCGATTTTAAAGTTCCGTAAAAATTATCGCGGTAAACTTCTTCGTGCTCTACGAATTCGTCGTTTGCAATTTTTGCCTTAAATTCTTCTGGTGTTAAGAAATAATAGTCTTCTCCGTGAGTTTCACCTTCGCGTTTATCTCTAGTTGTACAAGAAATAGAAAATTTGATATTCTCCAATTGTTCTAAAGCGTAACGAACCAAAGTTGTTTTTCCTGCGCCTGATGGAGCCGAAAAGACGATTAATTTTCCTTTTTTCATTATAAAATGTTTAACGATTGTTCTTTAATTTTTTCTAATTCATCTTTCATCTGAACAACAATTTTTTGCATTTCAGAATGATTTGATTTAGAACCTAATGTATTGATTTCACGACCAATTTCTTGCGAAATAAATCCTAGTTTTTTTCCATTTGATTCAGTTCCAGCTAATTCTTTTAAGAAATATTCGCAATGGTTTTTTAGACGAACTTTTTCTTCTGTGATATCAAATTTCTCCAAATAGAAAATTAATTCTTGTTCGAAACGATTTTGATCAACATCAACTTTTAATTCTTCTAAACGTTTATTGAAACGTTCTTTTATAGTTTCAATTCGTTCTTTTTCAAAAGGGACAACTTGTGTTAAAAGCTCAAGAATGTTATTCAAGTTTAAAGTCAAATATTTCTCTAAAACTTTTCCTTCATCTAATCTAAATTGATTTAATGCGTCGATCGCATCAATAATTGTTGCGCGAATTTGATTCCATTCGTCTTCACTCAAATCGTCTTGCGTGTACGAAATAACGTCTGGAAGGCGCATTACTACAGGCAATAATTCACCATCAGTCACATTTGGTGTGATTGATTTAAATTCTGCCATATAACTTTTGATTAATTCAGCATTTATATTTTGATTTCTTGCAGCAGGATTTAACTCTACTAACATCGAAAAATCAACTTTTCCACGTTGAACTTTTTCTGAAATAAGGTTTCTGATTTCTAATTCTTTTTCACGATAAAAAGAAGGAATTCTCGTGTTTAAATCTAGTGTTTTACTGTTTAAAGAACGGATTTCTATCGTTACTTTTTTCTCAGGTAATTCCAATACGGATTTACCGTAACCTGTCATAGATGCTATCATAATTGTAAAATTATGCGAACAAAATTACAATAAATTAACGTAATGCGAACTGAATTATCATCTTTAATCATTTTAAAGTTTAACATTTTGCTAAAATTTTGATGAACTTAAAACATTTATCTTTAACAAAAAACAAACTAAAAATAACTATGACAAATCAAGAATTGTACAAAGGAATTGCAGAGGATGGATTGAGTTTACCTTCTACAATGGGAATTTTTCCTTCGTCGAAAGATTTTGTATTTTCAAGAGAATCAATTGAAAAAAGTCTAAAATCAACCGATTATTTTCAATTAATCAATTTTGATCTTATCGAGATTGATAAAGACGAAAATGGAGCTGTAAAGCAAGAATATCAACTTGTAGTGTCTTATTTGGAGGAAGAATTTGATGTGAATTTGTATGTTGTGGATGCGAGAAGTAACGATTATTCTGAATTTGGTTTTGGAAATATGATTTCGGACGAAGAAATGGAAATTGCAACGCAACAAGATTTTTATTTGGAATCTGTGATGTATTTTGGAAATGATGCATTGGATAGTTTTCATTTGCAATTAAAAATTATGCAAGCAATTGTTGAAAACCCGTCTATTGTTGTCGATTTTATGCCTTATCGTTTGCTTTCTGGTAAATGGGCTAAAGTGACAGCAGAGTCAGAAATTCCGCCTGCGCCTTCGTATTTATATGTGATTCATGGCGTTTATGATGAGGATGAAAATGGCGATCGCGTGTATTGGATGCATACGCATGGTTTGCATCGTTGCGGTTCTGTGGAGTTGGAGATGTTGAACATCAAAGATGGAGTAGAGCAGATGAATTCGGCTTTGGATATGATTGTAAATGCGTTTATCAAACCAGATTTTCGTTCGCCAGAAAATGAAGAATTTAATATTGGTTATGATGGTTTGGATATTACATTTTGTTGGAAACGTTGGGAAGATGTGGTGAAAGATTATCCTGCTAAAATTCCTGGAGGTTACAATGAACGTCAGCCAGAAAACGAAAATTATGAACCTTGTGGCGTTTTGTTAGCGGTGCAAGAAGGACATACATTGACACCAGAAGTTTATGCGGCGACAATTGCAGATAATCCGATTTTCTTTATCAGCGATCAGGAAACGGAACGAATGTCAGCCTTGGCTTATCAACGTTTTGAATTGTATAAAAAAGCATTTAACACATATTTTAATCCAGAAGCAGATGAAGAAAATTATTATCGATTTTTAATTAAATTAGGATTTGATGTCGATCATGAAATGAATAAGGAACACATTTGGTTTGATGTGTACGGAATCAATGAGAACAACGAAATTTTTGGCGTTTGTTTGAATCGTCCTTATGCTGTAGAAGGTTTGAATGAAGGAGATGAAGGTCTTTATCCGCAAGAAATGATTACCGATTGGTTAATTTACACGCCGACAAACACCATCACTCCTGATAATATTTACACTATTGATTAATCAAAGCACCATTTTTCCATACATTTGTTGGTTGTAATTGTCCTTGATAATAGATAATATTACGATAATCGAAGGTAGAGAAGCTGATAAAATCGGCTTTTTTACCTTTTTCTATTGTTCCACGATCAGCTAAATTTAAAGCCTTTGCAGCACGAAAAGTAATTGCAGCTAAAACTTCTGCCATTGATAATTTCTCAAAAGTAGCCAAAACAGAAGCTTGTGTAAGAAGATTTCCCATTGGAGCTGAGCCAGGATTCCAATCCGAAGCAATCGAAACGCAACAACCAGCATCTAACAATTTTCGAGCAGGTGCATATTGCATTCCCAAACCGATAGAAGCGCCAGGTAAAACAGTTGCAACAACATCAGAATTGGCAAGTTTTTTCACTTCTTCTTCTCCTGAAAATTCTAAATGATCTGCACTCAAAGCATCGAATTTTGTAGCTAAATAACTTCCTCCAGCTGTAAATTGATCAGCGTGAATCGTAATATCAAAACCTTGATTTTTTGCTTCGTTTAAGAAATAATCGCCTTCCTCAACAGAGAAAGCAGATTGTTCCACAAAAATATCGATACGATTTGCTAAATCATCAGATTTTAATTTAGGAAAAACTTCTTTCACCAAAAGTTCTAAATATTCTTTGTTCGAACCTTCAAAATCTTTTGGTTTCATATGCGCACCTAAAAAAGTAGGAATCAAATCAATCTCACTTTCTTGATTCGCCATATTTATCGCTTCTAACATTTTAATTTCACCCTCAACAGAGAGAGCATAACCAGATTTTACTTCAGCAGTTGTGATTCCTTGTTTAGCTAATTGGGCAATATGTTTTAGCGTAATATCTTTCAGTTCGTCAACTGTTTTCTTACGTGTTTCTGTCACAGTAGACCAAATTCCACCACCACTTTCGGCAATTTCTAAATAGGTTTTTCCGTCCAAACGCATGGCGAAATCTTTGGCACGATTTCCTCCAAAACAAACGTGTGTATGCGAATCTACAAATCCAGGAAGAAGAATTTGTTCCGTTTCGATATGTTCAATTTCGATAGTTGGATGTTGTTGAGAAAGCGTTTCGAAATTTCCTATTTCTACAATTGTTTCATCATCAATAATAATTCCTCCATCTTCGAGAACTTCGACTTGGTTTTCGTGAATAGCACCTTTTAAAGGTAAATTGGCAAGTGTTATAATTTGTCTGAAAGGACCGATTAATTTCATTTTTGTTGTTTTATAACACAAGTTTACGAAATTTAAGGGAGAATTTGTAGATAAGCTGAACTTGTTATCAAATAAGATATGATTCTAAAATGAGTTTGCAATGACTTAATTTTTATCGTAAGTCAGTCGATAAAATAGCGTAGCCATAATTATCTGCCCAACCAGATTTTAGAGGAAGAAGCTTTCTGGTATGTGCTTCTCGAATCATTCCAACTTTTTCAAGAACTTTGTAAGAACCAATATTTTCAATTGCGCATCCAGCTTCGATTCTATGAAGATTTAACGTATTGAATCCAAAAGAAATAATTTCTCTTAAAGCTTCTGTTGCAATTCCTTTGTTCCAAAAATCTGGATGAAGTTTAAACCAAACTTCTGCATTCTTGTATTTAGCCCTACCTAAATTTAAAGAAATTAATCCATCAAATTGATTGTCATTTTCGATAACAAAAGTATAAGCTTGTGGTTGTTCTCCTTGATTAGATTTTACTAAATCTTTTACATGAAGAATTGTAACCTCTATATTTTCTGGAATTCCTACGTGTTGTATTAATCAACTTCTTCGATAGAATATAATTGATGAATTGTTTCAGTATCATCAAGTGTGACTGGTCTCAAAGTTAAACGTTCAGTTTTAAGAATTACATTTATATAAATTACTTTTTCTTCAAATAAGTTGGGTCGTTGGGATATTTAATTACCTTGAGTAATGTAATAATTGTAAAAATAACGAAGATTAATATCACGATTGCGCTAAGAATGATGCGGTTATTTTGTTCGTTGTTGAACCCAAGGTAAAGCTCGAAAGCTGCCCAAACAATTATTAAAATTTGTGGTAAAAGTGCGCCGAAAATATTTTTTGTCATTTTATTCTTCTATTGAGTTATAAAAATAAGAAAAATAAAAAACCTGCTTATTAAAAGCAGGTTAAAAATATTATTGAGTGACTAATTTTGTTTCATTAAGAATTGGTTCTCTTTTTAGAATATTTGTTGCTACTTCTACAGTTTCTTCTTTTTCTTCGAAAATTGGTGCTTCTTGCATAAATGCAATTGCTGGAGCTTCTTCTATTTTTGGTGGCGTGTTATCAAATTTGTAATTAAATCCAATTCCAAGTGTTTGTTTAATCTGTGTTTTTTTGATTTGATCTTCATCATACAATAGGTTGACACTTACTTGTGCCGAAACAAACTTGTTCACTTTCATATCCAAAATTCCTTGATAAGCAACGTCCATATTTCCGAAATTTTTCAGGTAATCTGCATAGATTCCGACACGGTTATCATAAGAAATTCCTTCCATAATTTGTAGTTTATATCGCGCACCTAAATATGCACCGAATTCAAATAAAGTATTGTCTCCATCATTTTTAAGTCCAAAATTTCCTTTTTTCTGTAAATCTTTGTCTAAGACAAAGGTCATTCTTGGTGTAAATGGGTGAATATTAATTTGAAAATTTTCGCTTGGTTTGTAATCAATACCCAATCCTAAACTTAAATAACCTGGAGCCATCAAGGCTGAAATCTTCGTTTTTGGATCTCTTGAATAATCAAAACCATCTGTAAATTGTGTGCGAAAATTCATAGAGGAAGCTAAATACCAATGATTTCCGATGCTGTAACCATAAGAAGAAGTTAAGTCGATAACATCATTTGTTTTGCGAGAACTTTCGCCTTTGTTAGTCTGGATTCCGTATCCTAAAACAACACGATTATCCCAAATATGTTTCTCTTTTGTCAAGTTAAATTCGTAATCTAAACTTCCGTTCAGCGCAAACGAATTTACACCTCCCGCAACCCAATTACTGAATGCACTTTGAGAAAATAAAAGTGAATTATTTCCCGAAACGAACCATCCTGGTTGACGGCCATCAAATTTTTGATCTTTTAAATAACGCTTGCTATCAGTAGCTACTTTACCATCTTTTACTGTTTGCGCAAAAGTTGTAGCACTTCCTAAAATTGCTAATACAAATAAAAATTTTTTCATGTAGATTTGATTGATTTATATTAACTTACTCCAAAAATATGGATTCTGATTTAATATATGTTGATTTTTCGTCAATTGTATTTTTATCAAAAACTTGATCATAGTTTTGTTTATCCAGTTTTATTCTAGGTAATTTGACTGGGGAAATGCCAGATGTATCGAAATATGGGAGAATTTCCTTCTTTCTACGTTTCTTCTTATCTTTTTTCTTAGTACTGTCTATTTTATATGTTAAGCCAATTCCGAGGGCTTGTTTAAATTGTGTTTGAGTAACTTGATCTTCATCATAAATCAAATTGATGGTTAATTGTGTGGACATAAAATTATTAATTTTCATGTCTAATAATCCAGCATATACAATATCGAGGTTATAAAATTTGTTCGAATAATTAGAGAAAATTCCAATATTATTATCGTAAGTTACGTTATCAAAAAGTTTCATTTTGTATCGACCACCTAAATATGCTCCAACTTCAAAAAGAAACGTATCTCCATCGTTTCGTAAACCATAAGTTCCTTTCTTTTGCAAATCTTTGTCTGCTACAATTGTTGTTCTTGATGTTAAAGGTTGAAAACTGACAGAAAAATTAGAATTTGGCGTATAATTCGCACCGACCCCAATTGTTACATATGCAGGCGCAAATAAGTTTGATAGTTTTGTTTTTGGAGTTGTTCCGTAATTGTAACCTGTAGAAAACTGTGAACGAATATTAAGTGATGAGGTTAGGTACCACTTTTCTTTTATCAAATATCCATAAGAAGTTGTGATATTTAGATTGTCAGCAGTTTTACGCGTTCCATTGGTTTTATTGTCTAAAAAACCATATTCAAAAATAAAACGATTGTCCCAAAAGTGTTTCTTTTTTCGGAAATTAAATTCGTAATCAGCTTTAGCATTTAGTGAAACCGAATTTTCACCACCTGCCATCCAATTGGAAAAGGTATTTTGATTAACGGTTAAAGTATTTGCACCATAAATTTCCCAACCCGATTTTCGTCCTGTAGTATCCACTTTGGATTTCAGATATTTTCGACCATCAATAATTAGATTTCCACTAGTATCTAAAAATTGAGCCGAACTAAAAAGTGATAGGACTAAAAATATAATTGAGAAAATTAGTCTCATTTTAAAAAAAATATCTTTGTTTAAAATTGAAAAATTCCAAACAAAGATATCTAATTTATTTTGTAAGGCTAAAAACCTTTCTTAATTATTTTGCCAACCTTTCAACCATTTCACTAATGTATCCACCCAATCTTGACGATCATTCAAACAAGGGATGTATGTAAATTGCTTACCACCAGCTTTTAAGAATTCTTCTTGTCCTTCCATCGAAATTTCTTCCAAAGTCTCCAAACAATCCGAAACAAAGGCAGGGGTGCAAACCGCTAAATTCTTAACGCCTTGTGCAGGAAATTCTTCTAACATGTGGTCTGTATAAGGTTTAATCCAAGGGTCACGACCTAAACGAGACTGAAAAGAAGTGGTATATTTATCTTCTGGTAATTGCAAGTATTCGGTTACCAAACGTGTTGTTTCAAAACATTGATTACGATAAGTTTCAATAGGTAATTTGCTCGCTTTTGCAGCACGAAGTGCTTTATTATCGTGACGTTCTGGAATTCCGTGATAAGAAAACAATAATTTATCAAAATTCTCAGGTAATTTTTCTTTGATAGAATCTCCTAAAACCTTGATATAATCTGGATGATTGTAAAAAGCTTTCAAGAAATTAATCTTAGTGTCTTTGTAACTTTTTTTCTGAATTTCAAGCACTTTATCCGCAACAGTTTCTGTAGAAGACATTGTGTATTGAGGGTATAAAGGAACAACCAAAATGTCGCGAACACCTTTGTCATAAAGCTCTTGTAAACCAGCTTCTATCGAAGGGTTTTTGTAACGCATTGCCAAAACAACTGGAATATCCATTTGTTTTTGTATCATATCTCTCAAAATTTTAGAGTAAACAATTAAAGGAGAACCTTCTTTTGTCCAAATTTTTCGGTAAGCTTCAGCAGATTTTTCGGGTCTTTTTGGTAAAATAAATAATTCAACAATAGTTTTACGAATAATCCAAGGAGAATCCAAAACTTTCTTATCCATTAAAAATTCGCGTAAATAAGTTCTTACGTCTTCAACATTGGTAGAATCGGGCGAACCTAAATTCACTAATAATATTCCTTTGCTCATAATTCTTTTTATCTAAAAAAATATTGCGTTCTTTGTAGTTGTAAAAGTACGGAGGATAATTTAATTTGTCCTTCGTAATATCATCATTATAATTTATATCATCATTTTATGTCAGATTTATTAAATCCTGATAAAGAATTTTATCCAGATGACGATCTAAATCACGAAAATACTGTTCGTCCGCAAAGTTTTGATGATTTTGCTGGACAAGCGCATATTCTAGAGAATTTAGAAGTTTTCGTAAAAGCGTCTAAACTTCGTGGCGAAGCATTAGATCACGTTTTGTTGCACGGACCTCCAGGTTTGGGAAAAACGACATTAGCAAATATTATTGCGAATGAATTAGGTGTAGGAATCAAAATTACATCTGGACCAGTTCTCGATAAACCGAGTGATTTAGCTGGTTTATTGACGAATTTGGAAGAAAATGATGTGCTTTTTATTGATGAAATCCATCGTATGTCTCCCGTTATCGAAGAATATTTGTATTCGGCAATGGAAGATTTTAAGATTGATATTATGATCGAATCTGGACCAAATGCACGTTCGGTTCAAATTGGTTTGAATCCTTTTACATTAATTGGTGCAACAACGCGTTCTGGTTTATTAACTGCGCCGCTTCGTGCTCGTTTTGGAATTAATTTCCGTTTCGAATATTATAATGTTGAATTATTAAGTACGATTGTTGAGCGATCTTCTCGTATTTTAGACACACCAATTGACGAAAGAGCGGCGATAGAAATTGCAGGTCGTAGTCGTGGAACTCCTCGTATAGCAAATGCTTTATTGAGAAGGACTCGAGATTTTGCACAAATTAAAGGAAATGGAAAAATTGATTTATCAATTGCTGAATTTTCTTTAAAAGCTCTAAAAGTTGATGATAATGGTTTAGATGAAATGGATAACAGAATTTTATCAACAATTATTGAAAAATTTAAAGGTGGACCAGTCGGAATTACAACTTTAGCAACAGCAGTTGGAGAAAATGGTGGAACATTAGAAGAAGTTTATGAACCGTATCTCATTCAAGAAGGTTATTTGATGCGTACTGCTCGTGGACGTGTGGCAACAGAAAAAGCTTTCAAACATATTGGTGTAAAATATCGTGGAGAAAATTCACCTCAAACCGATTTGTTTGATTTGTAATTTTGTTCTAAGTCATTCTGAGCTTGTCGAAGAATCTTAACGATTTTCTTACTCTAATAAATCGAAAATGGCTCACACGACATATTATTCTTGCGTTAGGAGGAATCTAAGATTCTTCATTTCACTCACGTTTCATTCAGAATGATAAAATTTAATCTCGTCGATATAATAATTATAAATTCATAATTACGAATTAACTAATGCTCCTTCAAACAGAAGAACATATCAAAATAAAATGGTCCCATCGAATCAAAGAAAAAGCTGAAGCATTGGGATTTATTTCGTGTGGTATTGCCAAAGCAGATTTTTTGGAAGAGGAAGCTCCACGTTTAGAGTCTTGGTTAAAGAATAATTATCATGGAGAAATGCAGTATATGGAAAATCATTTCGATATGCGACTGGATCCTCGAATTTTGGTCGAAGGAGCAAAATCTGTGATTTCGTTGGCGTATAATTATTACCAAGATTTAGATCGAAATCCTAATTCTTACAAAGTTGCGATGTATGCGCAAGGCGAAGATTATCATTTTGTCGTGAAGGAAAAAGTGCGCGAGTTGTTAGATTTTATTCAAGAAGAAATAGGGGAGGTGAGCGGAAGAGCTTTTACCGATTCAGCACCAATTCTGGAACATGCATGGGCGAAAAAAGCTGGAATTGGTTGGGTTGGAAAAAATTCGTTGACGTTATCTAAACAAAAAGGTTCGTTTTTCTTTTTATCCGAATTAATTATTGATTTGGATTTAGCTTATGATTCTCCAATTGAAACTGATCATTGTGGAAAATGTACGCGTTGTATTGATGCTTGCCCAACTGAGGCAATCTTACCCAATAAAACAGTGAACGGAAGTCAGTGTATTTCGTATTTTACAATTGAATTGAAAGATCAAATTCCGACCGAAATGAAAGGAAAATTTGATGATTGGATTTTTGGTTGTGATCTTTGCCAAGAAGTTTGTCCATGGAATCGTTTTTCGTTGCCAACGAAAGAAACTCGTTTTGTTGGTCATAAGAAAATTAATCAATTCTCGAAGAAAGATTGGGAAGAAATTACAGAGGATGTTTTTCGAGAAATTTTTAAGAAATCACCTGTAAAACGTACAAAATTTGATGGTTTGAAAAGAAATATCGATTTTGTAAAATCACTATAATTCGTGAAAATTTTTGGTTTAGATTTTGTTAGCTTTACTTCAAGAAAATCGAATCAAAAAATGAAAAAAAGTTTATTCATTCTTACTACTTTTTTAGGCTATTTTGTGCAAGCTCAATTTGGGATTGTGCAAGATAAAGATGGTTTTGCAAATGTGAGAGATGATAAAAATATTTCGTCTAAAATTGTTGCTAAAGTCAATTCAAATTCAATTTATCCAATTGATTCTGATGAAGAAAACTCGAAATGGTATTTAGTTGAATATCAGCCTGAAAAAGCTGGTTTTGTTTACTATGATCGAATCAAAAAGTTAGAAGATTTTGAAACTATTTCACCAACTTCAGTCAATGATTCTAAAATAGAATTTTCGGTTGCTGATTATACCATTCAGCTCGAAACGCAAGAATTTAATTCGAAAAAACATAAAATTTTCAAGGAAAGTGATTTTGTTTATGCGATTGATGAAAAAGATTTTCTTGGTTCGGATGGAATGATTCCTCAAACAGAATTCAAATCGTTTAAAATATCATTCAAAGGAAAAGAAATTATCATTCCAAAAGAATATTTTATCAATTTATATAATGCGAATTTATCAGCAACAAAACTTACTTACAATAAAGAGTTAAATCAATATTATTTGTTCGGTACATATAGCGATGGAGCTGGTGTTTATGATGCACTTTGGGTTTTGGATAATGGAAAAATTGTAAAACATATTGCTCAAATTAATGCTTATGCTTAGTCGATTTTTTTCAATTTTAGGGTGCTTCTTGCTATTCACTTCGATAATGTTTGCTCAAAAAGTAACGACTTCCAAATTTGGAGATATTTCGTACGAAATGAAGCAAAAACAAGTTGCAGCTTTAACACCAAATCAATTAGCTCTTTATGATGTAAATAATGCAGAAATGCCTGAACAGGACATTGAGTTGAATGGAATTAAATATCATATTTCGTACTATAAAAATTTGAAAACAAAACAATTCGAAGTATGTATGGTTTCGTCTGTCAACTCTAAACTTTTGACTTTATCAGGAATAAAAGTTGGAAGTTCGTTGGACGATTTATGGAAAGCGTACAAAAAATATGATATTTCGGTGTAAGATATTTTTGAAGATGATGAGACAGAATCGGGATATTTAAACAATAAAATTTATGAGGATTAAAATAACTTTATTAGGATTTTTCTTGCTTTCGGTTGTTGGATTTGGTCAGATTTCTACAACACGAATGAATGAACTGAAAATTGGTATGCGTCCGTTCGAAGTGTTGAAATTGTTAGGTGAAGAAATTGCTGCAATTGTTGATGAAGGAGAAACGAATGTCACCCTAAAAGGGATTGATTATACAATCGAAATAAGAAGTGGTTATTTGAGTAAAACAGAAAATGACACCTATTTAAGTTCTATTTCTACAACAAGTAAAAATATCAAAACTTTGTCTGGAATTGGAATTGGTAGTACGTTGGAGGATTTGTGGAAAGCTTATTCGTCAAAATATAATGTGTTTTTGGATAAATCGAATAATAATAACAGAGAATTTAGAATTGATGATAGAGAAAATGGTGTTATATTGACTTTTTCTTTGAAAAATGAAATTGTAACAACAATAAGATTGAGTTCTTATAACCCAGAAGAATGTACACTTTAAAATAATGATTAAAACCTAAATACATAAAAATGAAAAAAATATTTTTTATAGCTGCTTTTGTAGCTGGAATAGCTTTGCAAGCGCAAGTTTCTACAACTCGTATTAATGACGTAAAACTTGGAATGAAATTGTCTGAATTAGAAAAATTAACTGGACAAAAATTCAAAATAAAATTGAATGAATATGGTTATCCTGATGGTGATGTAACAATTGTCTCTAAAGGAGTAACATATAAAGTTGGATTGACAACAAATGGTGAGGAGACAGCAGGTTCTTCTACTTTAACTGTATATAGTGTAAAGTCTTCGGATTCTAGTCTTAAAACATTATCTGGAATTAAAATTGGCTCATCTTTGGATGAGTTAATTAATAAATATAAAAATCTGAATATTTCTATTTTCGATGGTTATGATGATAAAACGGATAAAAGAACAAAAGCTTTTCGTTATTTTAATGTTGAAGATTATGATAATGGATCGATTCTACAATTTTATTTAGTGAATGATAAAGTAGTTTCTTTCGATGTAATGTATAATGAAGGTTGTTAAAATGAATAAACAAAAAATTCCAACTCTTAGAGTTGGAATTTTTTGTTTAAAATTATTTTTTAATCACTTTTTTTGTGACGATGTTTCCATCTTTTAGGTGAATAGATAAAATATACATTCCAGCTGGATAATTTTTCAAATTAACTTCCGAACCTAATTCAATTCCAAGTAAACGACCGTTAAAATCATATAAATTCACATAATCAAAATTCTTAGCATTAATCTTTACTTTGTCTGTTGTTGGATTAGGAAAAACTTCTACAAGCGTTTGTTGATAATTGTAATCGTTCGCAGATAATTCAGTCCAAGTATTTTCGGCTTTATCTCCTCCCCAAATCAACGTTGCTAAATACGGATTATCAATAAATGGATTTCGACTTCCTTGTGTTTCGGCAATAATTTCGTTTCGGACTTTCTCAAATTCAGATACTTTATCCTATACATTCCATTTCAAAAACATATCTGGCATTCCATCATTATTGGTTGTTGTCGTATTGTTATACGCAACCAATTGTGGATCGGTTTCCATACCATAATGTACATACATATACATAATAATTCGCGCGACATCTCCCGTCCATTCATCACCAGGATAAAAACCTCCATTGATTAATTTGGCTTGTCCTGTCACATCTTGTGCCCATTTTTCGCGATAAGCATTGTTACGTCTAGTCGAATTTATTTGTCTATCAACTGCGCGTAAATTATGAGCATCTGTTCCAGTTCCAGGACGATCAGTATCAAGTTTAGGAACTGCTAAAGATTTTGGGAAAACATGTTCGCGTTCCCATTTTCCGATTGTACTTCCACTTGAAGAGTTGTTTTTGTTGTTTATATCACGCGTGCGCTGTTCTGCATAAACAGTAGAATTATCTGTGAAACCATAAATCAATAAAACGCGACCTTTTGAATCTAAATCCAAGTCAGATTTATCTAAAATATTCCAAACTCCAGGCGTATAGCTAACTGCATGATGTGTAGCATTGATTAAATCGTGTAATTCTTCCTTTATAGTTTTTCCATTTTGATTAAAATCAATCCCTTCATAATAGTCGGGTTGTTGCGCAAAAGCGGCAAAAGGAAATAAAAGAAGCAAAAATTTTTGCATAACTATTTATAAATATTTAACAAAAGTAAGTATTTATAAGTAGTTAATAAATGATATTAAGATTAACAATTCTTAAAGTTTTTACTGAAATTGTTTAATGTATTGTTTAGGAGTTAAGCCATATTTCTTCTTAAATGCTGATATAAAATGAGATGGGTTTTCGTAACCAATTTCAAACGAAATATCTTTTACCATTTGTTGATTTTCTTCTAATTTATGCAATGCATATTCCAGTTTTTTATCCAACAAATAACCATAAACAGTTGTTCCGTATAGTTCCTTGAAACCTTCTTTCAGATGATATTCCGAGATCGAAAATTTTTCGCAAAGTTGTTTGATTGTTGGCGGATTTTTAAAATCAGCTAATAAATAATCTTTGATTTCTTTGATTCGTTTTCCTTCATTTTCATCATTTAAGAAAGGACAATGTTCGGTTTGACTTTCAATTTCAGAAAAATAAAGGGTGAATAATTCGTACATTTTTCCAATCAAAAATAAATTTTGAAATTGCGGAGAAAGTTTCATTTGTTCAATTTGATTCAAAACTAATTTTATTGAAGGTCCAATTTCTCGTTCAATATAAAATTTTTCTTGCGTCATACTCGAAATCAAATTATTCTGAATTTGATATTCTGCAAACAATTGATGTAATTTCTGAATAGACAAAACCACAATATAAACCTTGCTTTCGGCATTTATATTCAACGATAATGGAATGTCCAATGTCGGATAATAGAACAAAAAGCTTTTTCCTTCGTTCAAATTGATTTTATAAATACCATTATTAAAATTAAATGTCAACGAACCTTTTGTACAAAAATAGAATTGTATATAACGCTTGTCAATTCCTTTCAGAATCGTGTCTGTAGAAGCTGTAAAGTTGTCTATTTGAGCGATAAATACGTCTGTTGACAATTTATACTCGTTAATTTTACTTTTATGGGTATTTTTTAATTCCATTTTGAATAATGAGGTTTGTCATATAAAAAACGTGATAATTGTCAACTTCGCTCTTTATAATGGTTTACATACAAATATAAACCTTTAATTTATAATTATTCTAAAAAAGCAAACTTTAATTTTTGGCGTTATTTTTTCTTTTTAAAGTTATTTTTCGAAGACTTTTGAAACTACTTTTGTATCAGTATTTGAAGAAATGGCAATTAGAGGTAATAAAACGGAAGAAAATTTTTACGTAATCGGAATCAGTTATGAAAAAGCTGACGCCATTACACGTGGTAAATTTACATTTTTCCCGGAACAAGTTGAAACGTTTACGCAAGATTCTAAAACGAATGGATTAGAAAACTTTTTTATTGTATCAACTTGTAATCGTACTGAATTTTATGGTTTTGCAGAAAACGAAGATCAAATCGTTGAGCAATATTGTAAATACACAGAAGGTAATGCAGATGAATTCCGTCAATTTATGATGGTAAAAGAAGGAGAAGAAGCGATTACACATTTATTCCGTGTTTCGTCGGGATTAGAAAGTCAGATTTTAGGTGATTTTGATATCATCGGACAAATCAAAATTTGGTTTTCTCGTTTCAAAAAACAAGGTGCATCAAATGCTTTTTTAGAGCGTTTGGTAAATACTGCGATTCAAATTAGTAAAAAAGTGAAGAACGAAACTTTCTTAAGTAACGGTTCTGCTTCGGTTGCATATTCAGCGGTTAATTTTATTCAAGCAACGCAAGGAAACTTAGTTGACAAAAATATTTTGTTGTACGGAATTGGTAAAATTGGTCGTAATACGTGTGCTAATTTGGTCAAACATTATCCAAATACAAACATTACGCTAATCAATCGTACAAAAGAAAAGGCAGAAATTCTTGGACTGAAATACGATATTACCGTAAAAGATCACAGCGAATTAAAAGAAGAATTACAAAAAACAGATATTCTAATTGTTGCAACGGGAGCAAGTAATTACACGATTACAGAAGAAATGATTCCGTTCGATAAGGAAATGACGATTATTGATATGTCAGTTCCAGAAAATGTAATTCATACATTGGCTGCTCGCGAATCTATTCAATTGGTAAATGTAGATGGATTATCTAAAATGGTAGACGATACAATTGCGCAACGTCGCAATGCAATTCCAGAAGCATTGGCAATTATAGAGGAGCATTCTACAGAGTTTTACGAATGGTTAGAAACCAGAGAATTGGTTCCAGCTATTCAATCTTTCAAAGATAGATTAGACTTTTTTCAGAGTTTTGCTTTAAATAACTTGAAAAAAGACAATGTAAATATCGACGAAAATGAAACGATTTTAACTGAAAAAGTAATTCAGAAAATTACAAATCAGTTTGCTTCTTATTTGATCGAAAATAAAGAAAACGCAGACGAAACAATTCAGTTAATCGAAAAAATGTTTCATTTAAAACAAGCTTAATACAATCATGAAAACAATAAAAATTGGTACACGTCAAAGTCCGTTAGCGCTTTGGCAAGCCAATAAAGTTGCTTCTATTCTTGAGGCAAAAGGTCATCCAACAGAAATCGTTCCGATTACTTCTGAAGGCGATGCAAATCTAAAACAACCCATTTATTCATTAGGTTTAACAGGTGTTTTTACGCGTTCATTGGACATTGCTTTGTTGAATGATCAAGTAGATATTGCGGTTCATTCGTTGAAAGATGTGCCAACTGTTTTACCAGAAAAATTAGAGTTGATTGCATATCCAGAACGCGCAAGTTCTGCGGATATTTTGGTGTACAAATCGGAAGATATTTTCGAGAAAAAACATCGTGTTATCGCTACTGGATCTTTGCGTCGTAAAGCATTTTGGAATCATAAATATCCAAATGATACGATTGTAGATTTACGTGGAAATGTGCAATTACGTCTGAAAAAGTTGCAAGATAATGCAGATTGGGACGGAGCTGTTTTTGCTTTTGCAGGTTTGGATCGTTCAGAAATTTTAGATGAATTGGCAGAAAAAGGTCTTCATTATAAAGTGATTGATTGGATGATTGCTGCACCATCACAAGGAATTTTAGGAATTGTAGCCAAAGAAGGTTTGGATTTGAGTGATATTAATAATCCTCAATGTGAACTTTTTGCAACGGTAGAACGTCAATTTTTGAATGTTTTAGAAGGTGGTTGTACAGCGCCAATTGGAGCATTAGTTGAGAAAATTGATGAAGAAAATTACTCCTTCAAAGGAGCAATTTTAACCATTGATGGACAAGAAATGATTTCAATCGAAAGACAATTCAAAGCAGATGAATATTTGACGAAAGGTCGCGAATTTGCTGAAGAATGTATTGCACAAGGTGCAGCAAAAATGATTGAACAAATAAAAAAAGAAATCGGAACGAAATAGTGCGAACGAAGGTTTTATTCACGAAGTTAATTTCTTCTGAATTGCTTGAAAAAGAATTTGGAACTGATGTTGAGGTGGTTTGTAAACCAACTTTACAAATCGATTTGACTTCGAAAAATGAAATTTATGCACAGATTGATGAATCCGTTCATCAGTTTATCGTGACGAGTCAAAATACTGTAAATGCCATTCAAGATTTGGAATTGAATGGTCATTTTTTTGTTGTTGGAAAAAAAACGGCAGAAAAACTAAAAGCGCAAAACAGAGATGTTGTGTTGGTTGAAGATTATGCAGAAGATTTAGCTTCGAAATTAATTTCAGGAAATTATTCTCCGAAATGGAATTTCTTATGTGGTTCTTCCCGTCGAGATTTGTTGGTGAATGAATTATCAAAAGCAAATCACGAAGTCAATCAAATTATAACATATCAATCAGGGCAAATTGTTTATCAATTAAATGAAACATTTGATGTGTATGCTTTTTTTAGTCCGTTGTCATTCAAAGCGTTTCATCAACAAAATGAAATTTCAGAAAGTTCGCGTATTTTTACAATCGGAAATACAACAACTTCTGCGATAGAAGAAGTTTATCCAAATCATGAAATTATAACTGCGCAAACACCATTGGTGGAAGTAGTTATTGAAAATATAAAAAAATACATCAATGATAAAAAATGATTTGCTTTTAAAAGCATTGAGAGGTGAGGAGGTAGAGCGTCCGCCAGTGTGGATGATGCGTCAAGCAGGACGTTATTTACCAGAGTTTATCGAATTGAGAGATAAATATGATTTCTTTACACGTTGTCAAACGCCAGAGTTAGCGGCTGAAATTACAGTTCAACCAATTCGTCGTTTTCCGTTAGATGCAGCAATTATCTTTTCAGATATTTTGGTTGTGCCACAAGCAATGGGAATGAATTTCGAGATGAAACCTGGTGTTGGTCCTTGGTTAGAGAATCCTATTCGTACAGCTCAAGATGTAGAAAAAGTTTATATTCCTGATGTTGAAGAAGAGTTAGGATACGTTTATGCAGCGATGGATATTACAAAGAAAGAGTTGGACAATAAAATTCCGTTGATTGGTTTTGCAGGTTCGCCTTGGACATTGTTGTGTTATGCAGTGGAAGGTCGTGGTTCTAAATCTTTTGATCAAGCGAAAGGTTTTTGTTTCCAAAATCCAGTTGCAGCACACCAATTATTAGAAAAAATTACACAAACAACGATTCAATATTTGTTGAAAAAAGTGGAACATGGTGCAAATGTGATTCAGATTTTTGATTCTTGGGGTGGAATGTTATCGCCAAAAGATTATGATGAATTTTCTTGGAAATACATCGAGCAAATTGTAAACGAAGTTTCTAAAGTAGTTCCTGTAACTGTTTTTGCAAAAGGTTGTTGGTTTGCTTTAGAGAAAATGGCAGATTCTAAAGCATCTGCTTTGGGTGTTGATTGGACGATTACGCCACAATTAGCGCGTGAGTTTACAGGTTTCAAAAAGACGTTACAAGGTAACTTTGATCCTTCTCGTTTGTTATCGCCACCAGAAACTATTCAGCAAATGGTAAAAGAAATGATTGACGATTTTGGTCCGTATAAATATATTGCCAATTTAGGTCACGGAATTTTACCAAATATTCCAGTTGAAAATGCACAAGCTTTTATAGAAGCTGTTGTAGATTATAAAAGAGATTAAGAAACTCTATATAACAAGAAAACCTTCCGAATGGAAGGTTTTTTTATTTTATGGTCTTTTTTGCTTCGGTCCAATAATTGATTTGATTAAAAATAAATAATGAAATAGTAATCATATCAGATACAATTTCTACTTTTTCTTGATGTGAATAATTTTCGAAATTACCTATCTCTACACGAAATTTTACATTTTCAATATTAGGAAAGGTTTTTATTCTTTCTAAATGTTCGTTACTAAAATGAATAAAGCCACAGTATTTTTTGTATAAAATTTTTATTTCTGGAAATTTTTTTGAAATTTGTTCAACTAAATAAGCATCATTGAAATTCTTTTTTAAAATGCTATCGCGGAATTTTCTGATTTCTTTTCCGTCTAATATATAATCAATATAACTATCGTCTTTAGCAACTAGGATAGAATTATATCTAATTAGATTATCCATTTGTATTCTAATTAGATGAGTTGCAGAGTAAAAATTATTTTCTTGAAATAATAATCTAAAACCTTCATTAATTGACATAGCTCTATTTAAAATACTAAGAGCAATAAAATCAACTTTCATAGCTTTATATTTAAAAATTTCTTTAGCCAAATTTTTATAATCTTCAGTTAATAAATATAATTTATCAACTAGATCATTTAATTCTTCTTTATTAATTTCAATATCCATGAATCAAATATACAAACAAATTACCTTTATTGATTTAGATGATAATCTCCATTTTAACAGAAAATTAAAAGAAATCAATTTTATATTCGATAGTTTTAGTATATTTTAGTAGAAATATTAATATCATAAGTAAACTACATAAAAGAATAAGATGAAAAAGGGTATATTTTTGATGTCAGTTTTGGGTGTTCTTTTCTTTGTTCAGTCATGCGAAACGAAGAAAGAAAATGCTGACTCAACAACTAAAGAAGTTGTAAAACAAGATACAGTGCAAGCTGTTGCAGAGCCTGTTGGAAATCCTACAGATGTTAAAGCTGACCCAGGAACTTTCCAAATTAAACCTTTGAAATATGGTTACGATGAATTGAACGAATACATTGATGCAAAAACAATGGAAGTTCATTTCTCTAAACATTATTTAGGATACATCAACAAATTGAATACAGCGCTAAAAGAAGCAAATATCAAATCGAATGATATTGTAGATATTTTGAAAAAAATGGATATGAATAATGCTGCTTTACGCAACAATGCTGGTGGATATTACAATCACATGCTATATTTTGATATTATGTCTCCAACGCCACAGAAAGCCCCTACAGGAGATCTTAAAGCGAAGATTGAAGCAACATTTGGTTCTACAGAAGAATTAATCAAACAATTGGACGAAGCGGGTTCTAAACGTTTTGGTTCTGGTTGGGCTTGGTTGGTTGTGAAAGCGGACGGAAGTTTGGCGGTTACAAGTACAGCAAATCAAGATAATCCATTGATGCCAGGAGCAGAGATCGCAGGAACGCCAATTTTAGGAATTGATGTTTGGGAACATGCTTACTATTTAAAATACCAAAACAAACGCGATGATTATTTGAAAGCGTTTAACAATGTTTTGGATTGGAAACAAGTTGAAGAAAATTATAAGAAAGCAAAATAGTCTTTCTAATTACAAACAAAAAAGCTTCTCAAATTTTGAGAAGCTTTTTTGTTTTATATATAAATAATCTTAATTCTTAATCAAGGATTGTGTTTCTGTTGTTCCATCTTCATTAAAAACGCGAACAATGTATTTTCCTTTTTTCAAACTTTGTACGTTAAAGTTTGCTTTTTGGCTTCCGTCTAATTTTTTATTCATCACTTCATTTCCAATAATCGAATATATCGACACCGAACTTGCCTTTGATGGATTGTCAAATTTTATTGTAAATGTAGAACTCGCAGGATTTGGATAAATACTAACAGAGCCTTTATCCTGATCAAATCTCGACTGAGCTGAAGCAGATGTTATGGTGAATAAAAATATAGTTATAAATAGTATAAAGTGTTTCATATGCTTGTAATCCTAACAAATATAAAAATAAATAATTATAAAACAAACATTTCAAAATATATACCAAACAAAAAAGTGATGCTAAAATTTAGCATCACTTTAAGATATATAATAAAAATTATAAACTTATTATAAGCTTATTATAAGCTGTAACGGATAAATCCAGTTACTTTCAAGTCAGCGTTAACAGCTTTAACGATATCTTGAACAGAAGTTTTTCCGTCTTTGATTGACGCTTGGTGAACTAATGTATTCTCTTTGAAGAATTTTTGTAATTTACCTTGAGCGATGTTTTCAATCATGTTTTCTGGTTTACCTTCTGCAACTAAAGTTTCTCTAGCGATAGATAATTCAGTGTCAATTACAGATTGAGCAACAGAAGTTTCATCTAATGCTACTGGGTTCATAGCAGCAACTTGCATAGCAACGTCACGAGCTACTTCAGAAGCACCTTCTACGTTAGCAGATAAAGAAACTACAGCACCAATTTTGTTACCAGCGTGGATGTAAGAATTAACGATAGCACCTTCGATAGCTTGGAAAGTACCAATTTCGATTTTTTCTCCAATAACACCTGTTTGCTCAGTTAATTTTTCAC
This sequence comes from Empedobacter sp. R132-2, assembly GCF_030324375.1. Lineage (NCBI taxonomy): Bacteria > Pseudomonadati > Bacteroidota > Flavobacteriia > Flavobacteriales > Weeksellaceae > Empedobacter > Empedobacter sp. R132-2. Next base: position 49,416 of record NZ_JACAGG010000001.1, on the reverse strand, counting down.
CAACTGTAATTCCTGCGAATGGTAAAGCTAATAATTCTTCTTTAGAGTTAACTGTCAAAGCTAAATCAGCGATTTCGTTAGCCATAGCAACGAAAGCTTCATTTTTAGCAACGAAGTCAGTCTCACAGTTCAAAGCGATAACGATACCTTTAGTTTGGTCAGCGTTAACTTTAGCGATAACTGCACCTTCTGTAGAATCACGGTCAGCTCTTTTAGCAGCTACTTTTTGTCCTTGTTTACGTAAAACTTCTACAGCTTTATCGAAATCTCCACCAGCTTCTTCTAAAGCTTTTTTAGAATCCATCATTCCCGCACCAGTTGCGTTTCTTAATTTACTTACCTCAGCGGCTGTTGCTTTGTAGCTCATAGTAATATTTTTATTTTGTTTCTTAATATTTTAAATAAAAGTAGCTCGTACACCACAAAGTGGTGTAGGAGCTACAAGGTATATTATATCGATGAATTGATCATCAAGTTAATGTTAAGCTTCTTTTGTTTCAGCTCCTTCTTCTTTACCTTCTTTTGCTTTTTCTTTTTCTGCTTTACGTGTAGATAAACCAGCTTTGATAGAATCAGCTACTGTAGATAAGATGATATCGATAGATTTAGAAGCATCATCATTTGCAGGGATTGGGAAATCTACTTGACGAGGGTCAGTATTTGTATCAACCATTGCAAAGATTGGAATACCCAATTTTTGAGCTTCTGCTATAGCGATGTGCTCACGTACGATATCTACAACAAATACTGCAGATGGTAAACGTGTCATATCAGCTATAGAACCTAAGTTTTTCTCTAAAGATGCTCTTTGACGATCAACTTGTAATCTTTCTTTTTTAGATAGTGTTTCAAACGTACCGTCTTTTTTCATACGATCGATTGAATTCATTTTTTTAACTGCTTTACGGATAGTAACAAAGTTAGTTAACATCCCACCAGGCCAACGTTCTGTAATATAAGGCATGTTGATTTCTTCAGCATGCTTAGCTACAACATCTTTCGCTTGTTTTTTAGTTGCAACAAAAAGAACTTTACGTCCAGATGCAGCAATTTTTCCTAAAGCTTCAGATGCTTCATCTAATTTCACTGCAGTTTTGTGAAGGTCGATGATGTGGATCCCGTTTTTCTCCATAAAAATATAAGGAGCCATAGCCGGATTCCATTTTCTTGTTAAGTGACCAAAGTGCACACCAGCACCTAATAAGTCCTTTACATTTACTTTTGCCATTTTCTTTTTTTTAGTTTACGTTCCGTTATCTCAACAAGCAACAAACAAGTGGTCGAAAAATTCTAGCCTTATTTGTTTAGATGCTAAACCAACGGAAAATGGATTTTTTAATGAATTGAATAAATTAACGTTTAGAGAATTGGAATTTCTTACGCGCTTTCTTTTGACCGAATTTTTTACGTTCAACCATACGTGGGTCACGTGTTAATAACCCTTCTGGTTTTAATTGTAAACGAAAATCTGCGTCAACTTCACATAAAGCTCTAGAAATTGCTAAACGAATTGCTTCAGCTTGACCAGTGATTCCACCACCAAATACTTTGATATCTACATTGTATTTCTCTTTTGTACCAGTGATTAAAAATGGTTGTTCTACTTTGTATTGTAATACTGCCGTAGGGAAGTAGATTGCTAACTCGCGCCCGTTAATGAAGATTTCTCCATTACCTTCTTGTAAGTATACACGAGCAACAGATGTTTTTCTACGTCCGATTTTATGAACTATTGCCATGGAATTAGATTATAAATATTCGTTAATATCGATTTGTTTTGGTTGTTGAGCTTCGTGATTGTGCTCAGTACCAACAAATACATGTAAATTAGTCAATAATTTACTACCTAATTTGTTTTTAGGTAACATTCCTTTTACTGACTTTTCGATTAAGCGTACAGGATCTTTTGCAAAAACTTCTTTCGCAGTTAAAGATCTTTGTCCACCTGGGTAACCTGTGTGACGGATGTATAATTTGTCATCCCATTTGTTACCTGTTAATTGAATTTTGTCAGCGTTTAAAACAATTACATAATCTCCACAATCTGCATGAGGAGTGAAGTTTGTTTTGTGCTTACCTCTGATAAGCTTCGCAACACCTGACGCTAAACGACCTAATGATAAGTCAGAAGCGTCCACAACTACCCATTCTTTCTGAGCAGTTTCTTTGTTGGCTGATGAAGTTTTGTAACTTAACGTGTCCACTATCTTGATTTTTAATATTTTATAAATTACCGACAATCCGATCGGGGTGCAAATGTACAAAATGATTCTGTTTTCCCAAAAGATTTTAGGAATTATTCCTCATTTTGATGGATTTGTACCATTTGGATGGTTGTCAAAACGTTTGCAAAATTACGTTAATTAATTGAATATCCAATATTTTTTTCGAATTAGACTTTCTATTTAATCGATTGATTGTATGAAAAAGAATTCGTTTTATAGTTTAATCAATTAAGTATGATGCTAAACAAAATTTAAAAACCGTGCAATTCAAAATTTAAATTGCACGGTTTTTTTTAATTGTAAGATATCTTATTCTAATCTCTTGAGAAAGGTAAAATAGTTTGAGTTGTAGAACCTAAACCTTCAATTCCATATTCGATAACATCTCCTGGTTTTAGCCAAACTTGAGGTGTTTTTCCCATTCCTGATCCTGCAGGTGAACCTGTAGAAATAATATCTCCAGGTAAGAAAGACATAAATTGAGATAGGTAAGAAATTAATTTAGGAATGCGGTAAATAAAATCACTTGTATTACCATCTTGCATTAATTCTCCGTTTAATTTTAACCAAACACGTAAATTATTTACATCCTCGATTTCGTCTTTTGTTGCAATAAAAGGTCCAACAGGTGCAAATGTATCACATCCTTTTCCTTTGTCCCAAGTTCCACCACGTTCTGTTTGGAAAGCACGTTCAGAAATATCATTAATCAATGCATAACCATATACGTGATTCATCGCCTCTTCTTCCGTTACATTATTTGCTTTTTCACCAATAATAATACAAAGTTCTGTTTCCCAGTCCATTTTTGTAGAACCATTTGGTTGCATAATTCCGTCTTCTGGTCCGTTAAACGATTGATTCGCTTTGATAAACATAATCGGTTCTGCTTGTTGTTGTAAACCTGTTTCTTTTACGTGATCATCAAAGTTAAGACCTACACAAACAATTTTTCCTGGGCGAGTTAAAGGTGTACCAATACGTACATCATCTTCAACTAATGGCAAGCTGTTAATGTTAAGATCGATATATTTTTGTAAAGTTTCTTGTTTTTCTGTATTTCCAAAAAAATCATCATCATAAATAATTCCTGATGCTGAAACATCGAATTTTTTCTCATCGATGATTACACCTGATTTCTCCTGACCTTTTGGTCCGAATCTAAAAATTTTCATCTTCTTTATATTTTTTCCGCCACAAATATACGACGTATTGTTTTTTGATTAAATAAATAAAAAAAGACATCTGTCATTTACAGATGTCTCATAGAGATAAAAAATAATTATATTTATCTAAAATTATTTAGCAATTCCTCTCGAAATTACAATTTTTTGAATTTCTGATGTTCCTTCGTAAATCTGAGTAATTTTTGCATCACGCATCATACGCTCTACATGATACTCGCGAACATAACCATTTCCTCCATGAATTTGAACGGCTTCCGAAGCAACTTCGTTTGCTGTTTTAGAAGCAAATAGTTTTGCCATTGCACCAGAAATAGAAATATCTTTTCCTTCATCTTTCTCAACAGCAGCTTTGAAACATAACATACGAGCAGCTGTAATATTAGTTGCCATATCTGCTAATTTGAATGCAACAGCTTGATGATTGATGATTTCAGTTTTGAATGCTTTACGAATTTTTGCATAATCTAATGCTAATTCATAAGCACCTTGAGCAATACCTAATGCTTGAGAAGCAATACCGATACGTCCTCCGTTTAAGACATTCATTGCGAAAGCAAATCCAAATCCATCTTCACCTATACGGTTTTCTTTGGGCACTTTTACATCATTAAAGAATAATGAATGTGTGTCAGAACCACGGATTCCCATTTTTTGCTCTTTTGGTCCAATTTCGAAACCTGCCCATCCTTTTTCTACGATGAAAGCATTGATTCCTTTGTGACCTTTTTCTGGATCAGTTTGAGCGATTACTAAATAAGTAGAAGCTGTTCCACCATTCGTAATCCAGTTTTTTGTACCATTTAATAAATAGTGATCTCCCATATCTACCGCAGTAGTTTTTTGAGAAGTAGCATCAGAACCAGCATCTGGCTCAGATAAACAAAAAGCTCCGATTACTTGACCAGAAGCTAATGGTACTAGATATTTTTGTTTTTGATCTTCGTTACAATATTTTTCCATACCAGCACAAACCAAAGAGTTGTTAACTGACATGACAACAGCAGCAGAAGCATCAACTTTAGCGATTTCTTCCATTGCAATGACATAAGAAACGCTATCTAAACCAGATCCTCCGTATTTTGGGTCAACCATCATACCTAAGAATCCAAGTTCTCCCATTTTTTTTACTGCATCAGTTGGGAAAGTAGATGTTTCGTCGCGTTCGATAACTCCTGGTAATAACTCAGCTTTAGCGAAGTCGCGAGCAGCTTCTTGAATCATTAATTGTTCTTCCGATAATTGAAAATTCATGTGATTATATTATTTATGGTTTTTATTATTTTATGATTATGACTTTAAATTTTTATTCAAATTTTAGAGAAAAAACAAATGCTCTGGTTGATAATGAATTCAAACTTCCTGTCCAATACTTTTGTGAAGCATCTTTATCAGGAACAATTTCATTATTAAAGAAGAACATACCTTTTAGAGCTGGTGTAAGTTTAAATCGTTTGAAATAAATTTCAACACCAATTTCTGCTTGCCAGTTAAAATTATTCGTTGTAGTTCTGAAAACTCCAGTTGCGTTATCGTCTTCTTTGTTTTCGTTTGATTGTAAATTCATTAGATAACCCAAACCTCCTTGAATGTATGGACGTGTATTGAACCAACGATCTCCGTGAAAGTTAAGTAACAACGGAATTTCGATATAAGTAGATTTTACTTCGCGTGTTATTTTAGAAGGGTCTTCTATTGTTTTACCTGTAGCAGGATCCAAGTAGTTATTGAAATGTAAAATACGTTGAGCAAAATGCAATCCTGGTTCTGATTTTAAATCAATATAATCATTTACTCGCATTTTTGCGATTAATCCAACAGAGAAACCAGCTTTACTTTCTTGATCTAAATAAACTAAACCGTGTTCATTTACCCCATCATCATCTGGTGTTTGAGGAGTTCCTGGTAACGGATTTGTTTGAGCTTTAGGAACAATCTTGTAACTCATCATATTAGTTCCCAAGAAATATCCAAAACTAAATTTTTTCTGATCAGTTTCAGTTCTGTTTTCGCTTCTGTCATTATTAGGACGAAACTGCGCATTTGCAATGCTAGCAACAGTTAACGATAATGCGATGATTAGATTTTTTCTCATAGACTTTCAACGAATAACAAGCAATTTTATTTTATACTCTTATAAATGCTTGCAATACCAAAAGTAAGTTTTTTATCAATAGGTTGTGTAAATTTTACACTTTTCAGGATGTTTTTCATTTCTTCTCCATGTGGAAAAGCACGAACTGAATCTGGTAAATAGGTATAAGCACTTTGATCTTTCGAAACCATTTTACCGATTGCAGGTAAAATATTTTTAGAATAAAACGTGTACAACTGTTTCATAGGGAAAGCTGTAGGATACGAAAATTCTAAAATAACAAAAGTTCCTCCAGGTCTTAAAACACGATTAATTTCTGCTAAACCTTTCTCTAAGTTTTCAAAATTACGAACACCAAAAGAAACGGTCACACAGTCAAAAGTGTTATCAGGAAAAGGTAAATTTTCCGAATCACCTTGCACCATTTCGATACGATTTTCTAATCCAGCTTCTTTTACTTTTTTGCGACCAACTTCCAACATTCCGTTAGATAAGTCTAATCCAGTAATTTTTGCATCGGTATTTTTACCCATCATAATCGCTAAATCTCCTGTTCCAGTCGCGATATCTAAAATCGTTTTTGGTTGAGAAGCTTTTACCATTTTGATAACATCTTTTCGCCATTGAATGTCGATTCCCATTGATAAAACACGGTTTAATAAATCGTATTTTGGCGAAATATTATCGAACATTTGCTCGACTTGTTTCTTTTTATTTAGATCTGATGCTTCGTAAGGAGTTACTGCATCGTGTTGATGATTTGCCATTTTGTAAAGTTATAAAATCTAAATCTTATTCGTAATTCTCGAAATAAAATTGTTTAAAATCTTCTTTGTTAAATATTTTCGATAAATCAGTTGCTTTCTCGCTTCCACTACTTTTTATGAACATTTTAGGATAATCTTGATCGATGTTATAGTAAAAGTTTTCGATGTATAATTGAGAAGATTTTTCGATAATTCCGTGATAAATCTTGTTATCTATTGCAATATTGTTTGATAAAAAGATAGAATCTTTGTTTTTTCTAACACCATAAGGTCGTGTAAATGTATAATATTCTTGATGCGTTGGATTTATAAAACCATTTGCTCTCGTAATATCTACAACTGTATCTACATTTTTGTTATTAAAACTATAAACGATATGCGCTTTTCCTTTTTTCAAGTCTACTCTTGCATTTTGTTGCGGTGCAATTGTAAAATCTTTATCGTTAATTTTGATTGTCAAGGTTTTGTTTGATGGATTATCAATCACATACCCATCTTTTTTGCTTAGAAAAGTGTTATAAATAACAACGATTAAAGCAGCTAATCCACAGACGATTAAAAGACCAATTAATGAAGGATTTTTTTTCATGCTGCTAAATTAAATATACTTTATTAATTTCGGTATGAGTTATTACATATTTTTCATGACTATTTTAATGAAATGTGTAACTTTGTCGCTATTATTTTTTTATTAAAATTGAACAATATTAATATGATAAACTCTGTAATTACAGGTTCTGGACACTATTTACCAAATAGAATTGTTACGAACGAAGATTTTGTTAACCACGAATTTTATGACGAAAGTGGAAATCGTTTGGATAAAACTGGTGAAGAAATTACGCGTAAATTTGAGGAAATTACAGAAATCAGAGAAAGAAGATATGTAGAAGATGATTTATTAAATTCTGATATCGCAACTTTTGCTGCTAAAAAAGCAATTGAAGAATCTGGCGTTAATCCAGAAGAATTAGATTATATAATCGTTGGGCACAATTTTGGAGATATTGATCCTGTTGGTCATCAAATTGATATTATGCCGTCAATTTCGGCAAAAGTAAAACACAATTTAGGAATCAAAAACCTAAAATGTAAACCTTATGATATGACATTTGGTTGTCCAGGTTGGATAGAATCATTGATTTTAGGACATCAATTTATTCAAGCAAATATTGCAAAGAAAGTTTTGGTAATCGGTTCTGATACGTTATCTCGTGCTGTAGATCCGCATGATCGTTCTGCGATGATTTTTGCAGATGGAGCAGGAGCAGTTGTTTTGGAAGCGAAAGAAGCTGATTATAAATATGGAATCATCAATCACGAAACGTTAAGTTATACAGGTGATGAATTGGCTTACTTGACAAATGGACGTTCTGCAAATCCAGATTATAAAGGTTCAATCAAAACAATTAATATGAAAGGTCGTAAAGTTTACGAATTCGTATTAAAAAATGTTCCACCAGCAATTAAAGAATTGTTAGATGAAACAAATTTATCAATTACCGATATTGATAAAATTTTATTGCACCAAGCAAATGCAAAAATGGATCATGCGATGATAGAGCGTTTATACAAATTATATGGTGTAGCTGTACCAGAAAAAATTGATCCAATGACGGTTCAATTCTTAGGAAATACATCTGTAGCAACGGTTCCTACAATGTTTGATTTAATAAAAAAAGGAGAATTAGCTCCTCATCAATTTCACGCAAATGATATAATTATTTTAGCTTCTGTTGGAGCTACAATGAATGTTAATGCAGTGATTTATCAATTCGAAAAATAAAAATAAAAAACACATATACTATTGTGAATACATTCGGAAGACTATTTAAAATTTCGACTTTTGGTGAAAGTCATGGTGTAGCGATTGGAGGTGTAATTGATGGTGTTCCAAGTGGAATCGAATTAGATTTCGATTGGATACAAGCGCAATTAGATCGTCGTAAACCAGGGCAGTCTGCAATTGTGACACAGCGAAAAGAACCAGATACAGTACAATTTCTTTCAGGTATTTTTGAAGGGAAAACAACAGGTGCTTCTATCGGGTTTATTATTCCGAATAATAATCAAAAATCTCACGATTACGATCATATCAAAGGTGTTTTTCGTCCTTCTCATGCCGATTTTACATACGAAACCAAATATGGTGTTCGCGATCATAGAGGTGGAGGAAGAACTTCTGCGCGCGAAACGGCTAATTGGGTTGTTGGTGGCGCTGTTGCAAAACATGTGATTCCAAATATCAATATTACAGCTTATGTAAGCGGAGTAGGTGAGTTGAAGTTGGATAATGATTATTCTACATTAGATTTTTCTAAAATTGAAGATACTGCGGTTCGCTGTCCAAATTTAGAAATGGCAGAAAAAATGATCGATCTTATCAAAGAAATTCGCAAAGAAGGTGATACAATTGGTGGTGAAGTTACCTGCGTTATTCAAAATGTGCCAGTAGGTTTAGGTGAACCAATTTTTGATAAATTGCATGCTCGTTTAGGGCAAGCAATGATGTCGATAAACGCGGTGAAAGGTTTTGAATACGGCGAAGGTTTTGCTTCTACATCGATGAAAGGTTCAGAAATGAATGATCAATTCAACCAAGATGGAACAACAAGAACCAATTATTCTGGAGGAATACAAGGTGGAGTTTCAAATGGAATGGATATTTATTTTAAAGTTGCTTTCAAGCCAGTTGCGACATTAATGCAAGAACAAACAACGTTGAATGCAGATGGCAAAATGGTAGAAATGCATGGAAAAGGTCGTCACGATCCTTGTGTTGTTCCAAGAGCCGTTCCTATTGTAGAAAGTTTAGCTGCGATGGTTTTGGCTGATATGTTGCTGATACAACGAACAAGAAATATATAAACAAAAAACTCCAACCTTTAAAGTTGGAGTTTTTTGTTATTGTCATTCTGAATGCAGTGTTAACGAAATGAAGAATCTGAGATTTTTCGACAAGCTCGAAAAGACAAGTATTTTTTGTTCTTAATAATTCTTAACCAAAATCCTTCATTTCTTTTCGATAAGTTTCTCCAATTGGTAAAATTTTCTGATTGAGATAAACAGAATTTCCATCAATAGAAGTTAAAAAATCAAGATTGATGATATACGAACGATGAATTCTTTTGAAATGATTTGGTAATTTTTCTTCGAAAGACTTCATGGTTTCTAAGACTAATATTTTTTCAGTTTTGGTATGAATTCGAATATAATCTTTCAAACCTTCAATGTAAATTAAATCTGAAAAATTAATTTTTACTTGCTTTCCATTTGCTTTTACAAACAAATAAGTCGACTGATTTTTAGTTGATGTCGTTTGAAAAAAATCAACATATTTTTTTATAGAGGCATCAAAACGTTCTTTCGTAATAGGTTTCAATAAATAATCAACCACATGAAAATTAAAACTTTCTAAAGCATAATCTTGATAAGCTGTTGTGACAATGAATTTCTGAGAATGATCAAGGATTTTCATCAACTGAATTCCAGTCAATTCGGGCATTTGAATATCTGTGAAAATAAGATCAACTTTATTATTTTTGAGAAAATCAATTGCTTCAAAAACTTCAGTTGTTGCAAGTGAAACAATTAAATTTTCATTTTCAGAAGCATGTTTTTTCAATAATTCAACAGCTAAAGGTTCATCGTCTAAAATAATACACTTAATTTTCGTCATTTAATGGAATTTTTAAGTAAATATGAAAGGTTTCATAATCGTTTTTAATTTCGAAAGTATAATTATTTCCGAAATAATAATTCAATCTTTTTTTCAAATTCGTTAATCCAATTCCTGAAGTTTCATCTTTTTGATGTTGATTAATTTTATTTGAAACGGAAATCTCAAGGTATTCAGAATTAGTTTTTAAATTGATTTTAATTGGATGATTAATGTCTTTTACAACACCATGTTTTATTGCATTTTCGATTAAAGGCGAAATAATATATGGATGAATTAATTTTTTAGAATTCTCAATCAAAAATTCTTTTTCGACATAAAATTTTTCTCCATAACGAATCTGCTCCAAATCTAAATATTGATTGATGTAATCAATTTCTCGTTCAATTTCAATTTTATCTTTATTGGTTTCGTAGGTTGTAAAACGCATAATTGCACTCAAATTTTCGATTGCTTTTAACGAATGAGGAGAATTTACACTCACCAAACTATAAATATTATTGAGTGTATTAAACAAAAAATGAGGATTAATTTGAGATTTGAGAAAATTAATTTCAGCTTCTTTTTTCTCTTTTTCAATGATGTTATTTTGTTTTAGTGTATGGATTGAATGGAATGTCATCCATAAAAAAAGTGACGAAAAAACGATAAAAGAACCATAATGTAAATTGTCGTAAATGTAAAAACTAATTGTTGTTCCTTCAAAATAATTGACTTTATGGAACAAAAAATCTGTAATAATTTGCTCAATAAAATAACGAACAATAATGAATGTTGTAAAGGAACATACTATAGAGAATAATATCGATTTCCAATTTATTTTTTTAAGAAAATAGGGGGCAATAAAAAAATAGATAATAAAAATTGTAATTAACTGAACAATATACATTGTTGATGCAAATAATGTAATTGATTTAAAAAATGAATTTCCGTTAGTTAGATTAACTAATCCAATTGTTATGTAATCAAACAGAATGTAAATAACCCAAAAACCTAAAAGTATAAATACGCTTTTTTGATTTGAGAAGCTTAAATTTTTTTTATCATCTTCCATTGTTTTTGTTTTTTGTAAAATTAGATTCTTTTCTACATAAAAGTGAAGTGATTCGTCGATTATTCAAATGGGTTAGTCGATAAATAAAAGTCAATTTTTTCAGAATCATAGAAATTTGAATCATAATTAAAAATTAACTCAAATGAAAAACTTATTTATTGCAATTGCTACATTTATTGGTACTATGAATTTATCTGCTCAAACAAAATATCAATTTCAAACAAAATTTGATGATGCTATTCCAGTTCTTAATATGGGAACTTTTCACATGGGATATACTCCAGATGCAAGTACGACTGAATTTGATGAGAATAACCAAGATAATGTTCGTCAAATACATGAAATAGCAAAGCAGATTGCGGCTTTTAAACCTACAATTATTTTAGTTGAACAAAATCCTTCTCGCAATAAAGTGTTGAATAAACTTTTTCAAGATTATTTACTTAATCCTAAAATGAAGTTTGAAAATCCAAACGAAGTTGAGTTATTGGCTTATGAAGTTGGGAGACTAAGCGGATCGAAGAAAATTTACGGAATTAATTATCAAGAAGATTATCTTTATATGCTTGGTGATTTGTTGAAAGAGCAAGATGATTCGATTACATTCAAAAGATACATTGAAATGTTCCGAAATAATGAATCGAAAAATGGAGTAACAAAAAAAGATGTAAAATTAAAAGAGTTATTGCAGTACTATAATCAACCAGAATTTTTAGATTTTTCTGTTGCAGTTAATGCGGATATGTTAACGACGGTTTCATACAAAAAATATCCAGTAGGAGCAGAGCAAGCGGCGAAATATTATCATAGAAATTTAGCCATGTTCTCAAATATGAATAATGTGCCAATAACAAAAGACGATCGTATTTTTGTATTAATGGGAGCTACACATACGGCTTTCTTTAAAGATTTCTTACGACGTTCACCAAAGTTTAAAGAAGTAAATACGTTAGATTATCTAAAATAAAAGCATAAAAAAAACCTCGCAAATTGCGAGGTTTTTTTTATATAGTTGAATAATAATTATTCTTCTGTAGATGGAGTTTCTTCTGTCGCAACTTCTTCAGATACTTCCTCTTTTTTCGCTTTCTTGTCGTTAGCGTAAATTGGGTTATCATAGTTGAAGAAAGAACCTTCTTCTTTAGTAGCATTAGCTGCTTTTTGAGCATCTAATTTAGCTAATTCTACTCTAGTTTTAGCAGCTTCTTCAGCAGCTTTGATAGATGCAGCATCTGGTACAATTTCAAATCCGAAATCTACTTCAACATCTCTGTGGAAACGAACTTTAGCTTCGTATTTTCCTAAACGTTTGATAGTATTTCCAGGGATTCTAATGTTTTTCTTCTCGATTTCAACACCAGCTTTTACTAAAGCTTCTGCTAAATCTGCATTGTTGATAGATCCAAATAATTTGTCTCCAGAACCAACTTTAGCGTCGATTTTAACAACTAAACCATCTAATTTAGCTGCTTTTTCTTTTGCTGCAGCGATTAATGTAGCTTCTTCTGCTTTACGAGCTTCTAAAACTTCGTTTAATGCTTTTACGTTATTTGGAGTTGCAACTGATGCTAATCCACGAGGGATTAAGAAGTTACGTGCGTATCCAGGTTTTACTGAAACAACTTCAAATTCAAAACCTAAACCTTCTACATCTTGTCTTAAAATTACGTTCATGATATTTTAATATTTAGGTTATTATTTTAATTGATCACCAATAAATGGCATTAATGCTAAGTGACGAGCTCTTTTGATCGCTTTAGAAACTTTTCTTTGGTATTTTAAAGATGTTCCTGTGTAACGACGAGGTAAAATTTTACCTTGCTCATTCACGAATTGAATTAAGAAATCAGCGTCTTTATAGTCAACGTATTTGATTCCAAATTTTTTGAAACGACAATATTTTGAGTTTGATTGTGTTTCGATATCTAAAGGAGATAAATAACGGATTTCTGATTCGCTACCTCCAGCTGCTTTTTTTGCTAAATCGTCAATTGCCATAGCTTTGCTTATTTGTTAGAGTTAGACTTTAATTTTGTTCTACGTTTTTCTGCCCAGTCCATACCGTGTTTGTCTAATTTCACAGTTAAGAAACGGATTACACGCTCATCACGTTTGTAAGCAACTTCTAATTGAGAAACTAACTCGTTATTGTCTGATTTAAATTCTACTAAGTGGTAGAATCCATTTCTTTTGTTTTGAATTGGGTAAGCTAATTTTTTTAAGCCCCAGTTCTCTTTTGCTACGATTTCACCACCGTTAGCAGTAACAAAGTCATTGAATTTATTAACTGCTTCCTCTACCTGAGAATCAGATAGAACGGGAGTCAAAATGAAAACAGTTTCGTAATGTGTCATTTTTAACTTCTTTTAAGTTATTATTTATACTAAAATTCGAGGTGCAAATATATAAATAATAATCCAAATATTACAAATGAATATTTATTGAATTTTTATTAAAACCTTATTTATTGAATATTATCGTTTTATCATATTGATCTTCAAAAAATATTGACTTTTTTTAAAAAAAATTTGCAGTTTAAAAAAAGTAGCTTACATTTGTCAACATAAAAGGCTAATGGCTTTTTCATAGGTTTAGGTTGGTTAAGGTTAAAACCCTCGTTTCTGCGAGGGTTTTCCTTTTTTTTCTAAAAACATCTTCTTAAATTTGGTCATAATAATTAATGTAAAATTTTATGACAACAAAATACAATCCTATTCCAAGCGAGTTATTCGTAAAGAACAGAGCGAAATTTGTAAAAGCAATGAAACCTCGTTCTCTTGCTATTTTCAATTCTAACGATATTTATCCAATTTCTTCAGATTCTACGTTACCGTTTGCACAACATCGTGATATTTTTTATTTATCTGGAGTTGATCAAGAAGAATCTATCTTATTAATTTTTCCTGACGCTTACGATCCTAAATATAAGGAAGTATTATTTGTTCGTGAAACAAACGATCATATTGCAGTTTGGGAAGGAGAAAAATTATCAAAAGCTCAAGCAACAGAAGTCTCTGGAATCAAAACTGTACTTTGGTTACAAGATTTACCAAATGTTTTGCGCAAATTGATGGTAGAAGCAGATAATGTTTATGTAAATAAAAATGAGCATTATCGTGTAACAGAAGCACCTCAAGTAGAAACGCGCGAAGATCGTTTTGTAAAACAATTGAAAGTAGATTATCCTGGACATACTTATTTACGTTCAAACCCTATTTTGCAACGTTTACGTTCTGTAAAAGAACCAGAAGAAATTCAATTGATTCAACAAGCGTGTGATATCACAGAAAAAGGTTTCCGTCGTATTTTAAATTTCGTAAAACCTGGAGTTTGGGAATTCGAAATCGAAGCTGAGTTTGTTCACGAATTTCTTCGTAATCGTTCAAAAGGTTTTGCATACACGCCAATTATTGCGTCTGGAAATAATGCAAATGTGTTACATTATATTCAAAATAATCAAGAATGTAAAGACGGTGATTTGATTTTGTTTGATGTTGCAGCTGAATATGCAAATTATTCATCAGATATGTCACGTACAATTCCAGTTAATGGAAAATATACAAAACGCCAACGCGAAGTTTATGACGCAGTTTTACGTTGTAAAAAAGAAGCGGAAACGATGTTAGTTCCTGGGAATAATTGGTACAAATACCATGAAGAATTAGGAAAAGTTTATACTTCTGAATTGTTAGGTTTAGGTTTGTTGGATAAAGCAGATGTACAAAATGAAGATCCAGCTTGGCCAGCTTACAAAAAATACATGATGCACGGAACGTCTCATCATATGGGATTAGATACACATGATTATGGTTTATTGACTGATGATTTTGTGGCAGGAATGGTTTTCACAAACGAGCCAGGATTCTATATTCCAGCAGAAGGTTTTGGAATTCGTTTGGAAGATGATTATGTAATTCAGAAAGAAGGAAAACCTTTCAACTTGATGCAAAATATTCCATTAGAAGCAGAAGAAATCGAAGATTTAATGAATAAGTAATCTTTCATTATATTAAATGATAACAAAAATGGAACTCAATATTGAGTTCCATTTTTTATTTTAAAGAATATTCTTAATCATTTTCTGGCGCATCATGTGATGGAATGTCATCTAAATCTAACATTTCTTTTGCAAGAGCAATCATACGTGGCGTTCCGGTATGTTTATTTTTTTCGTCCGAAAGTTTTACAACACCTGTCCATTTTATATCAATAGAAGAAATTTCGGTCAATTTCATCACGATATTCATAGGTTTTAAATCAGTGTCGTTTGTTAAGTTGGTTCCAATTCCAAATGATAATCCAATTCTTCCTTTGAAAGCTTTTGTAATCATTTCCACTTTTTCTGAATTTAATCCATCCGAGAAAATAATCGTTTTGAATAAAGGATTGATGCCCATTTTTTCGTAATGCGCAATTGTTTTTTCTCCAAACTCAATCGGATCTCCAGAATCATGACGAACACCATCAAATAATTTAGATAATTTTTTATCAAATTGTCCAAAGAAAACATCCGACGTATAAGTGTCAGTCAAAGCAATTCCTAAATCACCATAATAAACTTTTACCCAACGATCTAAACTGATTGAATTCGCGATTTTGAATCCGTAACGTGCACCATGAAACATAAACCATTCGTGAGCGTGTGTTCCAATTGGTTTTACACCATATTTATGCGCAAAGTGAACATTCGAAGTTCCAACAAAGCTTTTTCCTTTATGGTTTGTTAATTCTTTCATTACCACATCATGAACTTCGTAACTGTGACGACGACGGGTACCAAATTCCGCAACTGTAACGCCAAGACGATTGTATAAATCAACTTTATCGCTTGTACGTTTTGTGATTTCTTCGTTAGAAATGCGTTGCGCATTTGTTAATTTATAGAAAATTTCACTAATCAAACACAAGATTGGAACTTCCCATAAAATAGTACGATACCAATATCCTTCTACGTGAACTTCTACATCAGTACCGTTTTGAGTGATTTTTACTTCATTTGGATCATAGCGATAACCTTGCAAAAAATCTAAATAAGCAGGACTTAAATAAGGGCAATTTGTAGTGAAAAAATTTTTTTCGTCTTTGGTTAAAGAAAGCGAAGCCATTGCATTGATTTCTTTTTGCAGTTCTTCCGCAAAACCTTCAGGAAATTGATGTTCACCACGGTTAATGAATTTATAGCGCGCCATTACATCTGGATACAATTTTGTAACGCCAAATTGCATGGTGAATTTATAGAAATCGTTATCGATAATAGATTTTATTATACTCATTTTTTAGGTTTAATTCTAATACATTTTGAAATTTAAAGATAAAAAAAAACCATCAATACAGATGGTTTTTGTAAGATTATCTTATTTTGAAGATAATTATTCTGTTGTTCTTTTTTCGATTTTAGGTAATTCGAAATTGAAAATTATAGTTGCATCTCTATAAGCTGAAAATTCAGTCAATCCTGTGCTTGTAACATAATATTTGTTTCTCGCATAAGCTAAACGAGAAGGTAAAATAATTACACCTTGAAAGTTATACAAGTCAGTTGTAGCACGTTCAGTTGTTTTGAAATGTTTTAATCCTTCTACAAAGTTTTTTAATTCGATGTGTTCTCTTTTTACCCCATTTTTAATTTCAGTTGCTGTTGGTGTAAAGTAATAAAAAGTTGGATCTTGCGTAGCAGAACCATCTCCAGTATTTATACTTGAGTAATAAAACTGATCCAAAGAACCATATTTTCTTTTGTAGTCTGTACTATTTGTTGCAACAAAATATGTTGAAATAGAACTTAGATAAATAGAAGTACTATCATTAGAAATAATAGTTTTTCCTGTTCCTTTATGATTAGGATTTTCGGCATACCAAATTCCTAATTCATCTTGCTTTGCTAAAGATTTTAATGTTGGATAAGCATCATCTTCGTTTCCTTTGATGGTATCAAATTTTGTAAGTACACCTTTAGAGTTGAAGTAAAAATCTTCCATGTATTGTTGAATCGCTTCATCATCTAATGCATTACGTTCTTCAACTGGAATCTTAGTTTCTTTATTCACACCGTTATCATCATCATTATTACATCCTACTAAAACAGCAGAACATGCAATTAAAGTAACGAAGAATTTCTTTATCATGTTATTTCGATTTATATTGCGAATTTAGAAAAAATATTAGTTTAACCTAACAAATATTCAGTTTTAAATGAGATTAGATAAATTTCTTTGGAGTGTTAGATATTATAAAACGAGATCTTTAGCGGCTGATGCGGTTAAAAAAAATCGTGTAAAAGTAAATGGAGATGTAGCAAAAGCGTCGCGAGATATAATTCCAGGTGATGCGATTGAGGTGAGAAAAGATCAAATAAATTTATCTTTTAAAGTATTGCAAGTGCCAAATAATAGAATTGGAGCTAAATTATTAACCTTACATATTGTGGATACAACGCCAAAAGAAGAATATGATGTGTTAGAGCTTCGTAAACTTTCGCAAGATTATTATCGTGAAAGAGGTGAAGGTCGACCAACGAAAAAAGATCGTCGAGATTTGGATGATTATTTAGAAGAGGGAGGAGAAGATACTGAAGGTATCATTATAAAAGGAGAAGATTTGGATTAATTCCAAATCTTCTCCTTTTTAAGATGTTTCATAATTTCGTCCAAAATCTCTAATGTACTTTGGTTTGAAATGCTGATTGTATATTTTGCCTTTTCATAATATTGATTGCGTTCAAATAAATGTTTCGCAATAAACTCCATCATTTCTTCATTAGAAAGATGAGCAATTAAAGGTCGAGTTTCTTTTTTATTTTCCAATCGTTTCACCAATTGCGGTAATTGTACACGCATGAAAAATGAAATTGAATTGTTGGCAATCTCATTCATATTATCGTAATAAACAGGAGTTCCACCGCCTAAAGAAAGCACAATGTTTGTTGAAGTCAGAACTTCTTTTAAGGCTTCTCTTTCTTTTTTACGAAAACCTAATTCGCCTTCTTTTTCAAAAATCTCACTAATTTTTGTTTGATATTTATTTTCGATAAAATCATCAAGATCGATAAATTCGAAACCCAATGCTTTGGCTAAATCTTTTCCGGTAGTCGATTTTCCGCTACCCATATATCCTACTAAAGAAATAATCATGATTAGTCTACTGGTAAGTCTTCTGAATAAAAAATAGTTAATCTCGCATATCCATCAAACGTATCAATTTGATATGAATACGTATTCTCCAAACGTCTTGCATCATAACGTTCAACATTATAAGTTACTTGATAATCTTCGTTAGTAACGATTGAATTTGAATGATGGTATTTAGATTTTGGCGCATCTTTTTTGATTTCTGCTCTATATTGATTCAAGAATTTAATAGGAAAAGAATATGTTAATTTATAAACAATCTCTTGCGAAACCTGTATTGCTGTTATTTTATTCAAAAACATCGTTCCTTGATTATTGTTTTTAATCTTCAAAGAATCTAAACGATCTGAATTTTGAATGTATAAATTTTTTCCAAGTTTAGAAACCTTGAAACAACGATCATTCAATTTTTGATGAATAATCTGTGGTTGATCTTTTATTAATTCCTTTAATTCTTTCAATGCAAAATTAGACAAATGTGCATCTTTTGTTTCCTGATTACAATTGTTTGCATATTCAGAATCGGGTACGTCTGCCTCTGGGTTGTCAGATTTTTTACACGACACTATCGAAAACAAAGCAATAATAATATATAGTATATTCTTCTTCATTCTAAAATTTCAATCTTTAAATAGCGTTCCGAAAATAATTTCGGTTCACATAGATTTAGATTTGCTGGATGACAAATATAGTATATAAATCATTTATCAAATATATAAAATGATGTTTCTATGGCTTATTTTTTCAGTTTTCTTATCCGAAATTCTATCTTTCAAAAAAAAACTAAAAATTTATCTAAATTTAAGTTCTTAAAACCGAAATGATTAATTAATAAATTGTAAAAAACTTCACAAAACGTTTGTTAAATTAGTATTAAACGCCCTATATTTGCACTCGATTTAAGAAACCGACCTGGTAGCTCAGTTGGTAGAGCACAACACTTTTAATGTTGGGGTCCTGGGTTCGAGCCCCAGCCAGGTCACTTAGTCAAAACGTTCTTTTTTATATAAAAAAATAAAAACGTCTTTCGTTTTGTAAACTCAGATATAATCGTATATTTGCAGTCCGAAAAAACGGAGACCTGGTAGCTCAGTTGGTAGAGCACAACACTTTTAATGTTGGGGTCCTGGGTTCGAGCCCCAGCCAGGTCACAAACTTCATGTTACTAAGAAGTATAAAAATAGTAACACTCCAAAACGGAGACCTGGTAGCTCAGTTGGTAGAGCACAACACTTTTAATGTTGGGGTCCTGGGTTCGAGCCCCAGCCAG